>NZ_JBMFQT010000006.1:0-32540 GCF_049968455.1 Hydrotalea sp.
TTATAATAATAATAGTATTATGCAATCAAATGATTTAAATTCTACTTTTGATACGTACTGAAAATGGGGAGCCTACACTATCACCGCCTAAGCGCAAATGCGTTTCCGTTATAAGCCATTTTAAAGCGACAGAAACAAGCGATTTGTCCTAAATATTTTGTAAATTTAAAGTGCAATTAAGACTGAAAAATATGTTCAACACGATAGAAATAGACAGAAACAACCTGACAATAATGGGAATTAAGTTTTCGGACTTAAAAACCTTAGAAAGCACAGCAAATGCCTTAGGGAGCAATATGTTTGAAGGCTTTAAACCGACACCAAAAGGTATCGAAATCATACGGGACTATGTGACAGGAAAAATATCTCTTACAGAACTTGTAGCGTTTGCCAAACAAAAAGCCTATGTCTAATTCCTACAAATACATAGACCCTTACTTCACCTACACAGACCCTAAGACAGGACTTTTAAGGAACTTACAAGACATTACTGACCCGGATGTATTGCTCTTTGTTGAGAGCGGTGTGGTAACCAAACGACTACAAGAACTTTACGAAAAGCCAATAAAAATAAAGGGTATTGACACCCTTTTTGAAATTCATAGATATTTATTTCAAGACATTTACGTTTGGGCAGGCAAAAAACGGACAGTTGAGATTAGCAAAGACGGTAAACAGTTCTTCCCTACTTCGCACTTTGACAATGCTTTCAGATACATTGACCAATTAATTGCCGACTTCAAGAAAATTCCGAAAGACAACAAACAACTGCTAGCTGAGAAATTAGCTAACATTCTAGATAACGTCAACTATTTACACCCATTCAGAGAAGGGAACGGACGAACGCAAAGAGAGTTTTTACGACTGTTGGCAATAGAAAAACACTTGACACTAAATCTCAACCCACCAGACAACAAAAGTGTTTACGAACGCTATATGAAAGGAACAATTGAGAGTGATGTCAAGACTTTGACAGAATTAATTTTTGAACTGATTGGCATAAATGACAAATAGAAAAACGGCTTATAACAGGCGTTTGGCTCAATGGCGGGTAAAGTGGTTAATTGAACATACTACCTCGCATCAACTTTTGTGGTGTTTTGACAGTTTTGTGCTCCGAAATCCGCCCGAACACAAAGCCCTAAAACGTTAGCTGCAACTGTATAGAACACCGCTGCAAATCAAGCGACACATCACACAATAGTGCTTTACACCATTTTCATCTAACTATTTTCTTGCACTTAAACCCTTAGCATTATTTTTTCCTTAAGCAAGCCTTAAACATTTTGTATGGAATAACGTTATTCTTAAAAACAATTGATTAATGGAATACTTAGTTGTAGGTACAAATGGTATTGGTGGTGCATTGGCCACACAATTAGCTGAAAAAAATCATAAAGTTTTCGGCACTTATTTGCAGCATTCGAAAACAAATACAAACAACATTGAATACCACCCTTTAAACGTTTTAGATGAAAACATTGATATAAGCTTTTTACCTGAAAAATTGGATGGGTTGGCTTATTGCGTTGGAAGTATACAGTTAAAACCTTTTCAACGATTTAGTGCAAACGATTTTATACAAGATTATCAGTTACAAGTAGTGGGTGCCGTTAAATTATTACAATTATGTTTGCCTAAATTAAAACAAAGTCAACAGGCATCCGTTGTTTTATTTAGTACCATTGCAGTACAAACAGGTTTTAACTTTCATAGCTTGGTAAGTGCCAGCAAAGGAGCTATTGAAGGATTAACCAAAGCTTTAGCTGCTGAGTGGGCACCTGCTATTCGAGTAAACTGTATTGCACCTTCTATTACAAATACTACACTAGCACAAAACTTTTTAAGCACCCCTGAAAAAATAGAGTTGAATGCCCAACGTCATCCCTTAAAAAAAATTGGTGCTGCTACTGATGTGGCTAATTTGGCTTCATTTTTATTAAGCCCTGAAAGCAGTTGGATTACCGGCCAAATTTTCCATATTGATGGGGGCATGAGTAGTATAAAACTTTAAAGCAGCTATATGCATGCAAAAAAGAAAGCAACTGAGAACAGTTGCCTTCATAATACATATATGAACCAATATGAAAAAGTTATGCATGCAAATCAAATCGGTCTAACTCCATCACTTTATTCCATGCTGCAATAAAGTCGTGTACAAATTTTTCTTTTGCATCATTTGCTCCGTAAACTTCAGCAATGGCTCTGAGTTCAGAATTAGAACCAAAAATTAAATCCACTCTTGTAGCAGTAAACTTTACTTTACCTGTTTTACGATCTTTTATTTCAAATACCTCTTTCTTATCTGAAACAGGTACCCATTTGTTGTTCATGTCTAACAAGTGTACAAAGAAATCGTTGGTAAGTGTACCGGGCTTATCAGTAAATACGCCATGTTTAGAACCATCGTAATTAGCGCCTAACATACGCATACCGGCCACTAATACTGTCATTTCAGGTGCAGTAAGGGTTAATAGCTGTGCTTTATCCACTAACAAATGCTCGGGTAACACTTTGTTGGCACCGGTAGCTTTTACATAGTTTCTAAAGCCATCGGCAATTGGTTCTAATACTGCAAACGATTCAACATCAGTTTGTTCTTGCGTAGCATCATTTCTGCCGGGAGTAAATGGAACTGTTACTTTAAAGCCCGCATCGTGTGCTGCTTTTTCAATTGCTGCGCAGCCTGCCAATACAATTACATCGGCTAGCGAAACTTTTTTATTTCCTTTTTGTGCAGCATTAAAGGTTTGTTGAATTTTTTCTAATGCATCCAACACTTTCGCTAAATGAGGAGGATTATTTACTTCCCAATATTTTTGGGGTGAAAGGCGTAATCTGGCACCGTTAGCACCACCACGTTTATCGGAACCCCTAAAGGTTGAAGCAGAAGCCCATGCAGTTGTAACCAAATCAGCAATACTTAAACCTGCATTAAGAATGGTTTGCTTTAATGTGGCAATATCATTTGCATCAATCAATTGATAATTGATTTCCGGAATGGGGTCTTGCCATAACAAAACTTCTTTAGGAACTTCAGGACCTAAATAACGGGAAATGGGGCCCATGTCGCGGTGAATCAATTTATACCAAGCTTTAGCAAAAGCATCGGCAAACTCGTCGGGATTTTCATAAAAATGACGAGATATTTTTTCATAAGCGGGGTCAACACGCAAGGCTAAGTCGGTAGTCAGCATAAATGGAGCATGGCGTTTATTGGGGTCTTGCGCATCGGGTACAGAACCGGCACCTGCGTTATTTTTGGGTTTCCATTGGTGTGCCCCTGCGGGGCTCTTTGTTAATTCCCATTCATATTCAAATAGGTTTTCAAAGTAATTGTTATCCCATTGGGTAGGTGTTTTTGTCCATGCCCCTTCCAAACCGCTGGTAATAGCATCGGTTCCTACACCGGTGCCAAAAGTATTTTTCCAGCCTAAGCCTTGCTCTTCAATATCGGCAGCCGCAGGTTCACGGCCTACATATTTAGATGGATCGGCAGCCCCATGTACTTTACCGAATGTGTGCCCACCGGCAATTAAAGCAACAGTTTCATAATCGTTCATGGCCATTCTGCCAAAGGTTTCGCGAATATCTTTTGCAGCAGCTAACGGATCGGGATTGCCGTTAGGCCCTTCCGGATTAACATAGATTAAACCCATTTGTACAGCGGCCAAAGGATTTTCTAATTCTCTGTTTCCGGTATAACGTTTGTCGCCCAACCATTCTGTTTCTGCACCCCAGTAAATATCTTGTTCAGGTTCATAAATATCTTCACGACCACCGCCAAATCCAAATGTTTTAAAGCCCATAGATTCTAACGCACAGTTTCCGGCCAACACAATTAAATCAGCCCATGAAAGCTTATCCCCATACTTTTGTTTAATAGGCCATAACAATCTTCTGGCCTTATCTAAATTAGCATTATCAGGCCAACTATTTAGCGGAGCAAAACGTTGCGAACCGGAACTGGCACCTCCTCTTCCATCATGAATACGATAAGTTCCGGCACTATGCCATGCCATACGAATAAATAAGGGTCCATAATGACCATAATCAGCAGGCCACCAATCTTGTGAATTCGTCATCAATTCAAAAAGATCTTTTTTTACGGCAGCAAAATCGAGTGATTGAAATGCTTTTGCGTAATTAAACTTTTTACCCATTGGGTTAGAAAGTTCAGATTGCTGGCGCAAAATGTTCAACTTTAGTTGATTGGGCCACCAATCTTGATTGCTGGGACCACCACCGGCTACTTGATTAATCATACCATGGTTAAATGGGCATTTGCCTGCACCATTCATTTTGTGGGTCTCTTTTTCGTGATGTGTAATAGGGTCCATATTTTATTGTTTTATCATTCAGATTTCCAAAAGTACAACAATAAAAACATAAGTTTTATTTATAAATACAATAATGAAATCGAGAAAATCTATCAGTGTAAGTCTTCTTTTAACAAAGTATTTGCAGCAACACAATTGCCCTATCAGCAAATTTTAGCATAACACAACAGTATATTTTTTTAATGCAGTAATTTGCAGTATGCTTTTTCAAATTGATGCACCTTATTCTCCCGGTGGAGATCAACCGGAAGCCATCAAACAATTGGTAAATGGATTACAGGAAGGAGAACAATTTCAAACATTACTGGGCGTAACCGGTAGTGGGAAAACTTTTACCATTGCCAATGTTATTCAACAAGTGCAAAGGCCAACGCTGGTATTAACACATAATAAAACTTTAGTAGCGCAATTGTATGGTGAGTTTAAACAATTCTTTCCCAATAATGCAGTAGGTTACTTTGTAAGTTATTATGATTACTACCAGCCTGAAGCTTACATGCCTGTTAGTGATACCTATATTGAAAAAGACTTGAGCATTAATGAAGAACTGGACAAATTAAGACTGCAAGCTACTTCACAACTACTAACAGGCCGAAGAGATATAATAGTAGTGGCCAGTGTTAGCTGTATTTATGGTATGGGTAATCCAACTGACTATGAAAATGGCATTATTCGAATTCAACAAGGACAGGTAATTTCTCGTCAAGGATTTTTACATGCCTTAGTAAATGCATTATACAATCGCTCTCAGGTTGAATTTAGCCGAGGCACTTTTCGTGTAAAAGGCGATACCGTTGATATTAATTTACCTTATGCAGATTATGGCTATCGCATTCGCTTTTTTGGCGATGAGATTGAAACTATTGAGAGCCTTGATTTGGTTACCGGTAAAAAAATTGGCACCTTAGAAAATGCTGCCATCTTCCCTGCTAACTTATACCTGGCGCCCAAAGATATTTTGCAACAAGTAATTCATGAAATTCAGGATGAAATGCGGGAACAGGTTGAATACTTTACCAAAATAGGCAAATTCATTGAAGCCCAACGCATTAAAGAGCGTGTTGAATATGATTTAGAAATGATACGTGAATTAGGTTATTGCAATGGCATTGAAAATTATTCACGCTTTTTTGACCGCAGACAACCCGGCACACGTCCGTTCTGTTTATTAGATTATTTTCCAAAAGACTTTTTATGTGTCATTGATGAAAGCCACCAAACCATACCACAAATTGCCGGTATGTATGGAGGCGACAGAAGTAGAAAATTAGTACTGGTTGAATTTGGTTTTAGGTTACCAAGTGCATTAGATAACCGGCCACTCAATTTTCATGAATTTGAAAATTTAATTGGCCAAACCATTTTTGTAAGTGCAACACCCGGCGATTATGAATTAGAAAAAACAGGAGGTGTAGTTATTGAACAAGTAGTTAGACCCACCGGTTTATTAGATCCACCGATTGAAGTAAGACCTTCCGTGAATCAAATTGATGATTTACTAGATGAGATAGATAAACGAGTTAAACAAGGCGATAGGGTTTTGGTTACCACACTTACCAAACGTATGGCGGAAGAAATGGATAAATACCTGCATAGAATTAATATAAAATCGAAATACATACACAGTGATGTAGATACATTGGAGCGGGTAGAAATTTTAAGACAATTAAGATTAGGAGAGATTGATGTTTTAGTAGGCGTTAATTTATTACGGGAAGGGCTTGACTTACCGGAGGTTTCATTGGTAGCTATTTTAGATGCAGACAAAGAAGGTTTTTTACGCAATGAAAAATCATTAACACAAACGGCAGGAAGAGCCGCTAGAAATGCCAAAGGCTTAGTTATTTTTTATGCCGACACCATTACAGAAAGTATGCAAAAAACCATTGATGAAACCAACCGGAGAAGAGAAAAACAAATTGCCTATAATATTGAACATAATATTACTCCTACTACCATAAAAAAATCAATTGAACAAATTATGCAACAAACCTCTGTTTTAGACATAAAAGAAACAGAGCAGGAAAAAACAGCAAGCACAGTTTCTACAAAAGAAGGGTTATTAGCTGCAGAAGATGGCGCCACTTATCAGACGATACCTCAATTAGAAAAAAGTATTGCTCAAATTAAAAAACAAATGGAAAAAGCAGCTCGTGATTTAGAATTTATTGAAGCAGCACACCTTCGCGATAAAATGTTTGCCTTGCAAGAGAAGTTAAAAACTCTAAAAAATGATAAATAGTGTTTAGAGTTCTATACGCTTTTAGCCCTTCTCATCGTTTAAAATACAATAGCTTATTTCAAAATAATATTAATTGGTGTATATTGTTAAATATTAATCTTAGCCCTTACCCTCTCATTTTTAAAACATGAAGCTGATTGGCATTTTATTCATTTTTTTATTTATTTGCCATCTTCCCTCTTACGGGCAAGTTCCTTCATTAGATTCATTGGAAGCCATGGCATATCATGGCACAACAGATAGCATGAAAATTGAAGGATTATATAAACTATGTTTCAACTATTTGTCCATCGACCCACAAAAAGCCGTTTTGTATGGTGAGGAGGCTTTACTATTAAGCAATAAAGCACCCAATGAAATTTTATTGGCAAAAGTGCTAAACAACTTGGCACAAGCTTACGACTTACAACGCAATTTCAAAAAATCACGAGCATTATTACAAAAGGCAATTTATTTAAGTATCAAAGAAAAAGACGATGAGGGTTTGGGTAATGCACAAAATAATATGGCCTTATCATATTATTTAGAAGGGCAATTAGATAGCTCTTTATTTTGGCATTACAGAGCATTAGAAACCAGAACAAAAATTGGGAATATATTACAAATTGCAGATACACACAATAATATAGGTATATTATTTAGTTTAACAAAGGCATACAAAAACGCTTTATTCCATTTAAATGAAGCTTTGAAAATTTATGCTTCGCATAAAGATACAAATGACTTAGCCAATATTTATAGTAACATAGCAGATGTATACCAGCGGCAAAAAAAATATGATAGTGCAGTTCATTTTTTACATATCGCTATCAATTATGCCAAATTTGCTTCCTCTCCAAACTTGCTAAAAAACGCCTATTTAAACATGGGGTTTTGTTATAATGGAAAGCAAGAGTATAATACAGCCCTCGCCTATTTTAAAAGAATAGAAAGCAGTAGTAATATAGAAAAAGATGTTACTGTTTATTCCTATTTATTACTAGGATTAAGTGATGCCTATCTAGGTTTGCATAACTATTCATTAGCTATAAGCTATGCTAAACAAGGCATTCAATTACCTTCGGTTGGCGATAATAATAAACTTGAATTGTTTAGTTATTATTACAAAAATTTATCCGATGCCTATGAAGCACAAGGCAATCTTTCTAATGCGTTACTATATTACAAATTATATAAATCAGTAACTGATTCGTTAAGAACAGAAGAAAACATACATAGCTTAAATGATTTAGCAGCCAAATACGAATCAAAACAAAAAGACCAACAAATAGAAATTTTAAACAAAGACAATGAATTAAAAACGTTGGCATTAAAAGACAAAAAAAACATTATCATATTTTATAGTATTGGACTAATTGTTATGGTATTTAGCCTAGGCAGCATTTTACTTTTATATTTCAATAAAGAAAAATTAAACCACGAATTAGCAGAGAAAAACAAATTAATTACACAATCATTGGCAGATAAAGAAGTATTATTGAAAGAAATTCATCACAGAGTTAAAAACAATTTACAAGTTATTAGCAGTTTATTAAATCTGCAAAGCAAAACCATACAAGATGAAAATGCACTAATTGCATTAAAAGAGGCGCGAGACAGGGTTAAAGCTATGGCAATTATTCATCAAAATTTATATGTGGAAGGCAATATTGCCGGCATAGATATGCACGAGTATATTGAGAAACTCATCAACAATTTATTTAGCTCGTACAATATTGATGAAGCAAACATTCAACTAAAAATGGAAGTGGACCCTATTCAATTAGACATTGATTATTTAATACCCATTGGTTTAATATTGAATGAATTAATCAGCAATGCTTTAAAATATGCTTTTAAAGGCCGTGAAAAGGGTACTTTAGAAGTTACTTTGCATACCTGGCAAAACAAATTAATTTTGCAAGTAAAAGATGATGGTATTGGGATACCGAATGGAATTGATTTTAAACACTTGAGTACTATGGGTTATCAATTAATTGATTCATTTATAAAAAAATTGAAAGCAGAGTTGTATATTGATGGTTCAAATGGCACTACTATAACGTTAATTATTCCCAATTACCACACCAAAACTGCAGTATATGAGTGAAATTAAAATTTTAATTGTAGAAGATGAGCCTTTAATTGCAGCGGATATTGCGCAATGTTTAACCAATCTTGATTTTTGTGTATCGGGTATTGCATACAATACATTTGATGCCTTAAAAGAATTAGAAATCAATTTGCCCGATGCAATTTTATTGGATATTAATTTGCATGAAGAGAAAGATGGTATTGATTTGGCGGGCGTAATTAATACCAAATACAAATTACCATTTGTGTATCTTACCTCACATGCCGATAGACTAACATTGGAACGTGCCATTAAAACCATTCCTGCCGGATATATTGTAAAACCGTTCGATGAAAAAGACGTGTTGGTAAATCTTGAAATTGCCTTACACAATCATGCACAACAACACAATGCCGCATACCCCGGTTTATCATTAAAAGCAATTAATAAACATTTAGTGAAGGCGTTAAGTGAACGTGAATTTGAAATTTTACAAGCTATTTATGATGGCAAAACAAACCAGCAAATGGCAGAATCATTTTATCTTTCTGTTAACACCATTAAAACACATATTGCCAATATTTATGGCAAGTTAGAAGTTACTTCCAGAACGGCAGCCATAGCTAAATTGCGCAATTGGATTTAAATTGCTTTTATCAATTTTGCAGGAATTATCGGTACTAGCACTCCTTAAGCTGAGTTTGCTGTTTTATGCTTGAATGAGTTGTAAAATCATTGAGCCTAATTTCATACAATACCCTTAAAATCATACTATTGGGTGAATAATTTAATCAGTAAAATACTCCAAATTTGCCCTATTGAATATCAGAATGTTTCTGGTTTAGGGGGTTAAAAACGTTTTGGTTTTTCATAGGATATAGGATTTATGGGCGTCTCTTTCTAGAGATGCCTTTTTTATTTTCCTGCCGCTATTATCTAATTACTATCTTGTACATTTTGAAACCTCAAAAAAAGTTTGTAACTTACTACCCATACAATATTCCAGTCTATTTATTCCGCGAAGTAAATATATTTGCAAGCGTTACCTTTTTAAAAGGTACAAAACCTGTGAAAATACCCATTTAACTTAAAGACCTTTAAGTATTGATGCTTTTGTATCACAAATTTTTGTAAAATAAAATATTCATATGAAAATAATTTTAGCGGACGACCACAATGTTTTACGAAAGGGCTTGATTATGATTTTGGAAAAGGCCTTCCCTTCTGCTGAAATTGAAGAAGTATCTGAAGGTACTGACTTGATTAAAAAAGTAATGAAACAAAAGTGGGACATTATTATTTCTGATATTTCTATGCCCGGCCTATCCGGTATTGATGCAATTAAACAAATTAAGGATATTAGTCCACACATACCCATTTTAGTACTAAGCACCCATGCTCCTGAGCAATATGCATTAAGAGCAATACGAGCAGGAGCATCAGGGTATTTAACCAAAGAAAGCGCACCGGAAGAATTAGTTACAGCCATTAACACCTTATTGAGAGGAAAAAAATACATTACCCCTGAAGTTGCCGAAATACTGGCCGAAGCCTACGGCGATGATTTTGAAAAAGCACCACACGAACAATTATCTGACCGGGAATTTCAGGTTTTGCAACTTATTATAAAAGGCAAAACCATTTCTGAAATTTCAGAAGCATTGTCATTAAGTGTAAACACCATTAGTACCTATAAAGCCCGTATTTTAAGCAAAATGCATGTACACAATAATGCAGAATTGATAAAATACGCCATAGACAACAATTTAATGTAATCTACTCGGAAGGTACTTTCATTGCCCTCTTCATCATATCATGGTACATTTTGCTGCTTAGGGAAATACTATGTATTAACCTATTCAATACAGTATTGCAAGCATATTTAAACCCATAGTTGCAAAAAATTTGTATGGAATATTTGATGCATTCAAATGTTTTGTATATTTAAACTATGGTCAGTTTAGCATTTTATAACTTAAAGGGCGGTGTTGGAAAAACCGCATCAGCCGTTAACCTTGCTTATTTAGCTGCACAAGAAGGGAAAAAAACTTTGGTATGGGACTTAGACCCACAAGGTTCCGCTTCCTTTTATTTGGGTGCTTCAGCTACTACCAAAAATGAGTCAAAGAAAATTTTATTGCAAGAAATAGATATTACAGAAGCTGTAATACCAACTGCATATGATCATTTATCAGTTATACCGGCCGATATTTCTGCACGATATGCAGATATTTTACTAAACGAAATGAAACAGTTTAAAAAGAAAGTAGCCGGTTTATTAAACAGTTTTAAAAAAGAATTTGATATAATAATTATAGACTGCCCTCCCGGGCTTTCCATTTTACATGAAGCCATTTTTTACGCTACTGATTGGATTTTAATGCCCAATATTCCAACAACCTTATCCATTCGTTCATTTGAAACTGTATTGCAGTTTTTTAAAGACAATGATATAAATAGCGATAAAATAAAATGTTTCTTTAGTATGGTTGACCATAGAAAAAATTTGCACCATGAAACCATGCATGAATTTTATAAAGACAAACTTTTTTTAAAGAATTATATCCCCTACCTCAGCGATATAGAAAAAATGGGAATTCACCAAGCCCCACTGGAAACCTTTGCATCCAGTAGCTATGCCGCACAATGTTATAGGGAAGTTTGGAAAGAAATAAAAAGAACTTGCTTATAAACCACTTGTACTTATGGTAAAAGAAATAACATCGTGGTTTAGTCCCGCTTTGCAAGAAGAAATGCCCATTGCAACTTATGGTTATTTCGGATTTGCTTTACTGCTGATACCTACTGCAGCAGCCGATTTTTTAGAATATGAACGATTTCAATTAATTGATGCACTATCACCCCATATTCATGCCGGAAAAATAAAAGTATTTAGCATAAACAGCATGAATAACCAAAGCTGGATGAACGACAGTATGGAACCTGCCCATAAAGCCATTCGTCAGAATCAGTTTAATGAATATGTGCACAATGAAGTTATTCCTTATATACGCAGGCATACCAGTAATAACACCTTAATATTTACTTGCGGTGCTAGTTTTGGAGCTTTGCATGCCATGAATTTATTTTTAAAACGCCCTGATATCATAAACGGTGCTATAAGCATGAGTGGTGTGTACGACTTAACAGAATACACAAAAGGCTATTGGGATGAGCAAGTATATTACAACAGCCCGCAACACTATATACCCAACCTTACAGACCCCTGGTTTTTAGATAAAATTAAAGTCAGCCACCATATTCATATTTATTCAGGCTCAGGGGCGTATGAAGATCCTGATGCAAGCAGAAAATTCTCCAAAGTACTATGGGATAAAGGCATTTGGAATGATTTAGCAATTTGGGGCACCGATATTACACACGATTGGCCTACCTGGCGTAAAATGCTTCCATTAATTATTGAACAAAAATTTTAACCTAAACAAGTAGGGCTTAAAATTTTTAAATAACATGTTAATTCCTGCTAAAAGCTATTCATCTTAGTTAATTTGGCTTTAATATTACAAACCAATTGAACAGTTTGACAAAATATATTTACTTACTATCTTTATTCATCTTTGTTATTGTTGAAGCCCATGCACAGCAGCCTTCAAAGGCATTTACAATTAAAGGAACGGTTTATGATATATCTGCTCGTCGTCCAATAGAAGCAGTTGCAGTATTAACATCATCCGGTAAAGGAACTTTAACTGACTCTTTGGGCAAATACAGCGTTACAGTATTTCCGCATGACTCTATTTGGTTTTCATTGATTAATAAAACCACTATGAAATACCCGGTAGATACAATTACTAATACAGAAGCATTTGACATACAAATATTTTTAAATGCCTATAATTTACCGGATGTAAGTGTTCGCAACAGAAGTTATAAACTGGATAGTATTCAAAACAGACAGGATTATGCCAAAATATTTAATTTCAGAAAACCGGGCCTTCGTTTAAGCAATGGCCCATCAGGTTACAACCCCGGTAGTGTTACTGTAGGTTTAGATTTAGATGAAATTATTAATTTATTTCGGCGAAAACGAAACCAAAGCATTGAATCATTGCAACGTCGCTTAATTCAACAAGAACAAGATGCTTATATCGACCATCGATTTAATAAAGGTTTTGTTCGAAAAATTACTGGCCTTACATCGCCTGAATTGGATAGCTTCATGGTAAAATATAGGCCTGACTATGAAATATTGAGAATGCTGAATGACCTGGAATTTGGCTATTATGTTGAACAATGCTATAAACAGTACATGCGTAATTTAGGCTTAGATAAATATTACTTTAGGAAGGAAGACACCCCATTTTAACTTACTTGATGTAATCATAAGATAAATTTATAAAGCTAAAACGTTACTTGGTAACATTAACCGCAGGTTTATGGGTACAGGTTTTATTGTTAAGCAAATGGCCATAAACAATAAAAATTACGGCAGGTATTAATAATACTACTTCCCATTTATGCCAAAACTGTTTGGCAACTAAAAAAAGAATACCAATTAAGAAAATAAATAGGGGTTTCAATTGGTGGTGTTTGTATAAATAACCCCTCAATAAAGAAAATGCTCCAATAACAAAAGCCAATCCAATCATAAAATACTCAAATGCTCGGTTGTGAATTACTTCTATACCTAATAGGGGCAAACTGGATAATACAATTGGCAGCAAGGCACAGTGAATGGCACAGGTAACAGAAGTAATAATTCCCACTACATCCCAATTTACCTTTTTCAAAAACATGGCACAAAGATAAGAACATTGCAACAATGTTGCAAAATTAACAAAACAAAAAAATCTTCCTCACTGTTTAGCCATCTTGAAGGCGTAAATTTGCAATCTATTTAATTAATTTTCATGAACAAGAAGAAGCTGATAATTTATTCCGTGTTTTTTATTGGTTTAGTGGCGGTTTTTATGTTTGTAATATCACGGGTAACCGATATGTTTCAACGCAGCACGCTTACAGAAAGAAGCACAGTGTTACCGTTCAAATTTACTGATCAAGATGGCAAACCGGTTACCAATAAAAATGTGGAAGGAAAAGTATATGTAGTAAACTATTTTTTTACCACTTGTAAAGGTATTTGTCCCAGAATGAACAACAATCTGAAAGAGGTATATGAGCAGTTTAAGAATCGCCCCGACTTTATGATATTATCACACACCTGTGATCCTGACAATGATTCTGTTCCAAAAATGAAACGTTATGCTGACTCTATGCAAGTGAATACCCAAAAATGGGAGTTTTTAACAGGAAGGAAAGATAGTTTATACAAAATGGCCCGTTACAGCTATGGTATAGATGACCCAAAAAATAGTGTTAACGATATTAAAGATGATTTTATTCATACTCAATTTGTAGCATTAGTAGATAAAAATGGCGTTGTTAGAGGGCAAGTTTATGATACTTTAAAAAAAGAAGAAATTGAAAAATTAAAACACGATATTGAACAATTATTGAACGAACCAAGTTCGGGCACTGCTTTACGATAATGATAACCCCTTCATATGAATAATTTTTTTACCAACATATTAAGGAAAAACAATTTAAGTATTACACCTTGTCGATCGGCTATTTTAGAATTATTTCATGAAGCGAATGGTGCATTAACTCATGCAGCTATTGAAGAAAAAACAGGGGAGCAATTTGACAGGGTAACTATTTACAGAACGCTGCAAATTTTTGTAGAAAAAGGATTAATTCACACTATTCCTAGCCCCGACAATTCTATTTTATATGCATTGTGCAAAGATGATTGTTCAGAAGGGCACCACCATGATGACCATATTCATTTCATCTGTAACCAATGTAGTACCACATTTTGCTTAGATCATATAAACACACCCAAAATAATTTTACCCAAAGGATTCAAAATTCAACAAACAGATGTTTTAATTAAAGGGCTTTGTACGCAATGCAATTCTAATTCGCAATAACTTCATTTCATTTAAAAACTATCAATATGTTACATAATAAATTTTTCACAAACGGGTTTGTAATGCTAATGATAACGGCAGGCATTACTTTAACTGCCTGTAAAAACAATCAATCGAGTAATGAACCTGTACAAAGCACCAATGCAAGTACAAGCAATGCAACTACAGCCAACAATAACACCAACGCTGATGCCTTGCCGACCTTTAGCATAAAAGATGCCAATGGGAAAGTTGTGAATTTAAAAGATACTTTTAAAGGAAAAAAAATATTGGTGAACTTATGGGCTACCTGGTGCCCGCCCTGCCGCGCTGAAATGCCTTCATTACAAACCTTATACAGCACAACTGATAGCAGCAAAGTTGCCTTTGTATTTCTTTCAATGGATGATGATTTCAATAAAGCTTTACAGTATGTAAAAGATAAAAAATACACGCTTCCGGTTTATTATCCTGCGCAGGAACTACCCCAATTATTCAATGTTGAAGGAATTCCTACCACATTTATTTTTGATGCTAACGGTAAAATTATTCATCAACAAGTGGGTATGGGCGATTATACTAGCCCTGAAATTAGACAATTGCTACAATAAATAAATATTGACATTTAACAGCACCAATGCTTTTCCCATTGTTATTGGTAAAACAAAAACAAAATAACAATGGGAAAAATTATGCCCATAAGCGCCAACCACCAACCTCTTTTTTTGAAACTATACTTCCCTCGCATTAAAAACATACCACTAACGGTAATAAAAATTAAACCAAGGGCAAATATATCGGAATACCAAATCCACCAGTTGCCCGTAAACTTGTGTAAAAATGCCATTTGCGCCAACACCGGTTTGGGTTTCCATAAGTTCATCTCAACCATGCCATTTTCCAAATGTATCGTTATATCTGCATTGGCAAAAACAGCCACCACAGTACTATCATTTCTGGAATCTGAACGCAAAAGTTTTCCCAATTGTTGCGCGTCGCCAAAAGCTTGCAGCTGCTGCTTTTGAATACTATGTGCCGCGCCTGAAAATGCAGATGACAACTTCTTATATTCATACAAATATTTATCGGGCTTCCAAAGTTTTCGGTGGTTTTGTGCAATACCTGAAACAGCAAAAGCAATAATTAATCCCACAAAAAAATAGCCAATATCACGATGCCAATTACGTAGGGATTTATTCGACAAGAAATTATAAGCCATAAAGGGTTAATTAAGTGATGCGAAACTAACCCTATGGTTAAGCGAACATTTATAAATTAGGGAAAAACGTTTATGTTTATGGGAAGAATTTGTTATGCTTAGTCAATACCAAACCGTTAGGGTGCTAAACGTACTTTTTCCCAACTGCCATTAGCTTGTAAATTATATTGAATTCTATCGTGTAATCGATTACTTCTACCTTGCCAAAACTCCATCATTACCGGTTTTACGCAAAAACCACCCCAAAAATTAGGGCGAGGAATAAATCCACCTTCATATTGTTGTGTTAGTTTTTGAACAGCTAATTCTATTTCATTTCTGTTTTTAATCACCCGGCTTTGAGGTGAAGCCCATGCGCCAATACGGCTGCCCTCTGGCCTTTGTTGAAAATAAGTATCACTCTCTTCAACCGATGCTTTTTCAACTATTCCTTCTATACGAATTTGCCTTTCCAATTCTTTCCAAAAAAACACCAATGCAGCATGAGGATTCTCTGCTAATTCATGCCCCTTGTGGCTGTTGTAATTTGTAAAAAAAACAAAGCCATCCTTACTGTAATCTTTTAACAACACAATTCTGGCACTGGGTAATCCGGTTTTAGTGGCAGTAGCCAACGTCATGGCATTTACTTCCTCAATTTCACTATGTATTGCTTGTTGCCACCATTTTTCAAATTGCTCAAATGGATTGTAGGCACAATCGCTTTCGTTTAACGATTGAAGTTTATAATCTTTCCGAATGTTTGCAATATCTAAACGCATGGTACAAATTTAAAAACTGCCATTGGTAAAAAATACTGATGTGCATCAGTTTTCATGAAATTCAACAGAAAAGTTATTCAATAATTTCAAACTGTTTTTGTTCATGTTTTCCTGAGATATACGTATAAACGGCCGGAATAACAAACAAGGTTAAAATTAACGAAAACAGAATTCCACCTACAACCACAATACCCAAAGGAATACGACTGGTTGATGCAGCACCTAAACTGAGTGCAATTGGTAATGCACCTAATGAGGTAGCTAAGCTGGTCATTAAAATGGGGCGTAGCCTTTGTGTAGCAGCTTGCACAACAGCAGTTTCTTTAGCTAATCCATTTTCACGTTTTTGATTGGCAAATTCCACAATTAAAATTCCATTTTTAGTTACCAATCCAATTAACATAATCATTCCAATTTCAGAAAAAATATTAAGGGTTTGATGGAACAGTAATAAACTTAATAAAGCACCGGCTAATGCTAAAGGCACCGTTAACATGATGGTGAATGGATCCAAGAAACTTTCAAATTGTGCAGACAGCACCAAATAAATGAGTATTAACGCAAGTATAAATGCAAATAAGATGTTGGATGAACTTTCAGCATAATCGCGGGATGGGCCATTTAAAGCAGTGTGATACGTTTCATCGAGCAGGCGATTGGCAATATTTTGCATGGCATTGATACCATCACCAATGGTTTTGCCTTCGGCCAATGATGCTGATATAGTAGCTGATTTATAACGATTAAAATGATATAGCGTAGCAGGATTGCTGTTTTCCTCTAAATGCACAACTGCATCTAATGGAACTACATTGCCTGATTTTGTTCGAAGAAAAATATTCTTTATATCATCCGGATTATTTCTACCTTCTCTGTCAATTTGTGCAATTACTTGATATTGATAACCATTCATAATGAAATAAGCCAACCTACCACCACTAAAGGCAGCCTGTATGGCACCCACCACATCCGCCGTAGTTAATCCTAAATCTTTCACCTTCATTCTATCAACCGTCAATCTAACTTCAGGCTTATTAAACTTTATATTTACATCGGCATTAGCAAAGGTTTTATCTTTTCGCACCACTTCCAGAAATTGCGGTAAAATACTTTTCAACTTATTCAAATCCTGATTTTGAATAATAAATTGAATAGGCAATGACCCTCTTGAAGCCAAACCAACGGAAATGGTTTGTTCTTGTATGGCAAAAATGCGGGCATCATTAAATTGAGGTAATTTTTTTTGTAAATCATTTACAATATCTGCCTGGCTGCGAGTTCGCAAATTTGGTTCTATTAAGCCTAAGCGAGGTTGTGATGTATTACTACCCGGACCTGCAGGTGTGCGAGCAAATACAAAATCGCGTTCAGGAATTGAATCGTATAAATAATTAGCAAAATTATCTATAAAATTAACCATGTAATTATAACTGGTTCCTTCAGGGGCTGTAACTACAAAGCGAATACTGCTGCGATCTTCAACAGGTGCTAATTCCGATTGCAAATTGCGCATGAGCAAACCAATTAAAACAAAACAAATGGCAACAATTACCCAGGCCATCCATCTAATTTTCATAAATCCTTTCAAGGCACGTTGATAGAATGCTTCCATGCCTGTAAAAAATGGTTCAGTTTTTTTATAAAACCATCCTTCATGTGCATTTTTTGTATTTAAGTAAACATTTAGTACCGGTGTTATAGTTAGCGAAACAAAAGCAGAAATTAGCACTGCTGCTGCCAAAGTAACACCAAACTCTCTAAATAAACGCCCTACAAAACCTTCTAAAAATATAACGGGCAAAAACACCACTGCAAGTGTAATAGAGGTTGAAATAACTGCAAAGAAAATTTCTTTACTGCCTTCTAATGCAGCTTTTCGAATGGGCATTCCTTCCTCTAACTTTCTGAAAATATTTTCTGTAACAACTATCCCATCATCAACCACCAAACCCGTGGCCAATACAATGCCCAATAAAGTAAGAATATTAATGGAAAACCCGGCAATATACATCACGAAGAAAGTTCCAATTAATGAAATGGGAATATCAATTAATGGGCGCAATGCAATTAACCAATTACGGAAGAAAAAGAAAATAACCAATACCACAAGCCCAAAGGCAATGAGTAAAGTTTCTTTTACTTCGGCAAGGCTTTTACGAATGTTTACCGTATTATCAATTAATACATGAAACTGAATATCGGATTTATTAGATGCTTCAATTTGTTTTAATCTACGATAAAATTCATTGGCAATTTCAATGTTATTGGCACCGGGTTGCGGAATAATGGCTAACCCTACTGCATTGACGCCATTGTATTTCCATGATTGTTCCAAATTTTCAGGACCTAATTCAATACGAGCCACATCATTTAATCGAATAATTCCTGATGAATCTTCTTTTATAATTAAATCGCGAAACTGTTGTTCATTGGTTAACCTACCCATGGTACGAATAACCATTTCCGTATTATTACCATATATTTTACCGGGTGGCAGTTCAATGTTTTCAGTTTTCAATGCATCACCTATATCAGTAAAAGCCACATTATGTGCCAACATTTTAGATGGATTTAACCAAATACGCATGGCATAACGCTTTTGTCCAAATATGTTAATGGCACTAACATCTTTAATGGTTTGCAATTGTTGTTGTAAAACAGTTTCCGCATAATCACTTAACTCCAATAAACTTTTGGTTCGGCTTTGTACAGCAAGAATCAGAATAAAATCGCTGTTTGCATCAGCTTTAGAAACTGTAGGCGGCGCATCAATATCTTGGGGTAAGCTGCGTTGTGCCTGGCCCACCTTATCGCGAACATCACTTGCAGCAGCTTCTAAATCAGTACCTAAATTAAATTCAACCGTAATTTGGCTACTGCCTAAACTACTGGTTGATGAAATGGAACGAATACCGGGAATACCATTAATTTGCTTTTCAAGCGGCTCTGTAATCTGACTTTCAATAATATCGGCATTAGCACCGGTATAATTCGTTGAAACGGTGATGATTGGCGGATCAATTGCCGGATAATCGCGTACGGCCAGGAATGTGTACCCCACTATACCAAATAAAATAATAATGAGGTTCATTACCGTTGCCAATACAGGACGCTTTAATGAAAGGGCAGATATATTCATGAATTAATACAACTTGAATGTTTTGAAATACAATACCATTAATTAGAAAATTCGGACAACTGCTTTACACTTCTTATTTGAACAGCATTTTGTGGTCTTGCAAATAACACACCCGTAACTACCACCGTATCGCCTTTTTGAATGCCTTTTACAACCTCAACGGCATCGGCTTGCCGAACGCCTGTTTCTACATTTACAAAAAAAGCTTTCCCATTTTTAACCAATACTGCTTGCTTATTTTTATCGTCGGGGATTAATGCGTTCGTTGGTACCAAAATGGCTTTTTTATCATTATTGGTAGCTACAATTACTTTCACAAATGCACCGGGATTAACCCCACCTTCGTCTAATAAAGCCCGAACTTTAATGTTTCGAGTGGCGGTATTTATTTGAGGTTCTGCAGCAATAATGGTTGCTTTTTGAGTAGATTTTTCTGCAGCATCGCTTTTAACGATAACGGTATTGCCTTTGCGAATATAGCGAGCATATTCCTCAGGCATGGTAAAATCAATTTTTAAACGATTTAATTGCTGCAAAGTAGCAATAACTGATGCCGGAGTAACATAAGCACCGGGACTAACCTGTCGTAAACCCATTGTACCATCGAAAGGTGCTTTTATAATGGTTTTATCAATTAATGACTGGGTATAAGCAATATCGGCTTGAATACTTTTTACTTGATTGAGCGATGCATCATAATCACTCTGATTGATACCATTTATATTGAGTAGTTTTTTATTCCGTTGTTCCGTAATTTCAGCCAACTGCAATTGTACTTTTAATTTAGCCAACTGAGCTTGTAAATCGGCATCATTAATTGTAGCAACCACTGTTCCTTTGGTTATCAGTTTTCCTTCCGGTACATTTAAAAAAGTTAATCGACCACTTACTTCAGGTCTTAATTCAACATATTCATTGGCTACTACGGTACCATTTGCTTCAATTTGTGAAACAATAGATTGTGGCGTAGCAATTAAAACATCTACTATAGGTATGGAAGTATTGGTTGCCTTAGTAGTGCTTTTTTCTTTTTTCGCATGGCATGCCACTAATGTAAAAATAAAGCCGGCAATGGCATAAACTATTGGTTTTATCATTGAAACAGCGGGTTGAAGTTTGGTTGCTAATATAACCAAAATTACCCGGCAGCGAATAAATGAAGGATGAATGGATGAATAAGCTGTATTAAAGAACCAACAAGATAGATATATTTAATTTTAATTAAATTTGATTTCCGACTAAGATATAAGCATTAGAACAATTTTTGAAAAATTATTTCATACTTATTGTTTGAAAATGTTGTACTTTATTTTTCAAGGGTTTTAGCGTTTTTAAATAAGCATAAATTGCGGCCAAATCACTTGTATCCATACCTCCATACATGGACCAAGGCATAACCGTATTTATTTTTTTGTCAGTCATGGTTTCTAAATTTGCGGTATCGCCATAGGTTTTGAATCGGGCAATAAAACTTTCCCGAGTCCAATTACCAATCCCTGTTTCTTTATCGGGGGTAATATTGGCAGAGTAAAGATTACCATTGGGCATTTTAAATAATCGGCCACCGGCGAAAGCCATTTCCCTTATTAAATTACCTTTTTCATGCTTGGTATGGCATTCCATACAGGCAGCAATACTTACCAAGTAGTTTCCATAAGCAAAAGTATCAGCGAGATTAGGCTTGGTCATGGGTACGGCTTTTTGAGGAATAGTGTTTAAAATCAAATTCATAGGAAATTGAATGGAACGAGGAGGAATAACATTTTGAATGGGATGTAGCGAACGTATATAAGCAATAATATCCAATACATCTTCTTTATCCATATTGCCATAATATGGATAAGGCATGACCGGAAAAATAGCATGTCCGTTTTTATCAACACCAGTGGTAATTACCCGATAAATTTCACCATCGGTCCAAGAACCTAAATTAGCGGGTGTTATATTTTTTGAATAAAACTTGCCCGGAAAGCCAAGCTCCTCACCAAAATATTCGCCGCCCTTACCTTCTGTGCCTGGTGTAATAGGGCCGGTATATTTTTGCCAATTACGGGTGGAATGACAGTCCATACAAACCGTAACATGATTGGCCAAATAAGCACCATGCTGAACGCGTTGCGGAGTAATATCTACTGTTAATTGTGGGGCACTACCAACATTAGGCAATACATATTGCAGGTAAATAAACACTGCAGCTATAATTAGCAGCAACAAAGCCCCAACCCAAATAAGTATTTTTTTCATGACAGGATGTTTTAGGGTAAATGGATGGCTACGCAGGTTTTGAGTTGATTGAAGAATAGTAAAATACGGCGGAAGTTTTATTTATACAAGCACAATTTTTAAGCCCAACAAAATAATTAAATAATATTTTTAGCAAATTTTGCTAAAAATATTAGTGTGTGTAATTTTATTTCCTTAACTTCGTGGCATTATTAATTTTGGAAGAAAATAATTCATATGAGTAATGCAGATAAACTGAAAGCACTGAAACTTACTATAGACAAGATTGATAAGGATTATGGCAAGGGAAGTGTTATGATGATGAACGAAAAACCGGAACGATTGAATGAAGTGGTTTCAACCGGTTCAATTGGCTTAGATATTGCCTTAGGTATTGGCGGATTACCCAAAGGAAGAGTAATTGAAATATATGGACCTGAGTCATCCGGTAAAACCACTATTGCTACCCATGTAATTGCTGAAGCGCAAAAGAAAGGAGGCATTTGTGCCATTATAGATGCAGAACATGCATTTGATAGTAATTATGCGCAAAAATTAGGTGTTGATGTTGACAATCTTTTAATATCACAACCGGATTATGGAGAACAAGCTTTGGAAATAGCGGATCGATTAATCCTTTCCGGTGCTTTAGATGTAGTAGTTATTGACTCTGTTGCAGCCTTAGTGCCTAAAGGCGAATTAGAAGGTGAAATGGGCGACAGCAAAATGGGTTTACAAGCCCGTTTAATGAGCCAAGCCTTGCGAAAACTAACGGCCACCATTAGCAAAACCAATACCGTTTGTATTTTTATTAACCAATTGCGCGAAAAAATTGGAGTAATGTTTGGCAATCCGGAAACAACAACCGGTGGTAATGCTTTAAAATTTTATTCATCCGTTCGTTTAGATATACGCCGCATTGCGCAAATAAAAGATGGTGATGAAGCAATTGGTAACAGAGTAAAAGTAAAAGTGGTTAAGAACAAAGTAGCCCCACCTTTCCGTTCCGCTGAATTTGATATAATTTTTGGACAAGGCATTAGCAAGATTGGTGAAATAATTGATATGGGTGTTGAATTGGGAATTGTACAAAAAAGCGGTAGTTGGTTTAGTTATGATAACAACAAATTAGGTCAGGGTCGCGATGCAGTGAAACAATTATTGCAAGACAATCCCGAATTGGCTAATGAAATTGAAGGAAAAATTAGAGCAAAAATTTTAGAAGCCAATAGTGCTGTAGAAACTGTGGCAGCAAAAGCATAAGTTTTTTTGGATTTAACAGGTTAGTAAGTGTAAAGCCATCTTTCGTTTGAAGGATGGCTTTTTTATTTGTGTACATTATTTCTTCTCGGCAAATTGTATCTTCATAGCTCAAACATTCAATGGATTGTATGGCAAATTTTCGGTTATTGGCAAAAAGAAAAAGAATTGCTTTGGTAGCACACGATAATAAAAAAAGTGATTTAATAGCGTGGGCCGAATACAATAAAGAAGTTTTAGCAAAACATGAACTTATTTCAACCGGAACAACAGGAAAATTGATTGAAGCGGCATTAGATCGTCCGGTAAAAAAATTATTAAGTGGTCCATTGGGAGGTGATCAACAAATTGGAAGCATGATTGCTACCGGGGAAATTGATATCATGATATTTTTCTGGGATCCCATGGAAGCGCAACCACACGATAGCGATGTAAAAGCGTTATTGCGTTTATGTGTAGCATGGAATATACCCATGGCCTGTGATAGAGCAACTGCAGATTTTTTAATGACTTCGCCCTTTATGCATGAAACCTATGAATTAGGTATTCCAGATTATACGCAATATTTAACCCGCAAAATTGAAACACCCAATCATTCGTAATATTTAAACGTTTCTTTTCTTGTCAAATAAAGAAAAATATATTAACACCAGTATAACATTAAAACCCTGGAACAAAAATGATGCTGCTGCATTAGCCAATATAGCAGATAATAAAAAAATATTTATGCAGGTGCGCGATTCATTTCCGCAGCCTTATACACTTACTGATGCATTGAAATGGATTGATGCGCATTTACAAACAAGCAAAGCCACAAATTTTGCCATCTGGTATAATAATGAATTGGCAGGTAGTATTGGTTATGTACCCCAGGAAAATGAACGGAGGCACATTGCCGAAATAGGTTATTTTATTGGGGAAGTATTTTGGGGAAAACAAATTGCAACAAAAGCGGTTGAGCAACTATTACAGTTAATACGGCAACAACAAAAGTTTTATAGAATTGAGGCTTACGTTTTTGAAAAAAATGTGGCTTCTGTTAAAGTACTGCAAAAAAATGGCTTCTTTTTAGAAGGCATACAACATAAAGCTGCCATTAAAAACAATGAAATGCAAAATGTGTTGGTGTGGGTGAAATTTTTAACCAATTACAAAGTTTAATCATTATGCAGTTTTACTAGTGCTTTAAAAAATGACCAAAAATAAATGCAGTACATTAACTAGATGAAATAAAAACTATTTCAAATACTCTAATACTAATTGTCCCATCTGCTCAGTACCAACAATATTAGCGGACTGGGTAGATGAATTAGCTATATCGCGGGTACGATAACCTGCTTTTAAAACTGCATCTACTGCGGCAATTACCGCATTCGATTCAGTTGTTAAACCAAAACTAATATCCAACATTAATGCAACCGATAATATAGATGCTAAAGGATTGGCTACACCTTTACCGGTTATATCATGTGCAGAACCATGAATGGGCTCATACACACCGGTTCCATCGCCTATGGAAGCAGAGGCCAACATACCCATAGAACCGGCAATTTGTGAAGCTTCATCGGTTAATATATCACCAAACAAATTAGCCGTTACAACAACATCAAAACGAGTAGGTTCTTTAATTAACAGCATGGCAGTAGCATCTACAAATTGATGCTCAACCGTAACATCAGGATAATCTAATGCTACTTGCTGCACTACTTCACGCCAAAGGCGACTGGTTTCAATAACATTGGCTTTATCAACCGAACATAGTTTTTTTCTTCTGGTACGCGCGGCATCAAATGCTTTACGGGCAATTCGTTCAATTTCATATCGGCTATATTCAGCAATATCGAAAGCGGTATTGCCATTGTTCTTTCTGCCTTTTTCACCAAAATAAATATCACCGGTTAATTCACGAAAAAACAAAATATCAGCACCTTTTAAAATCTCAGGTTTAATACTAGAAGCATCTAATAATTCATCAAATAGTTTTATGGGACGAATATTGGCATATAAACCCAGTTCTTTACGCATTTTTAGCAAACCCTGCTCAGGTCTAACTTTAGCAGTGGGGTCATTATCATACTTAGGATGTCCAACAGCACCAAAAAGCACAGCATCGCTTTGTTTCATTTTTGCAAGCGATTCATCCGGCAATGGGGTACCGGTAACATCAATAGCAACATGCCCAATTAAAGCAGTATCATAACTAAATTGATGATGGTATTTTTGTGCAATAGCATCTAAAACTAACTTTCCTACTGCTGTAACTTCTTTTCCTATGCCATCACCGGGCACTACTAAAATTTTTTTATTGGCCATTGCATATAAACTTTAAATCTGATTCAACATTTTTTGTGTGGCTTTAATAGCTGAAACGGTTTGATCGCTATCTAACCCTCGGGTTTTAAATTCTCTATTTTGATAGAACCAAGTAATAATGGTTTCACACAATGCGTCGGATTTTCCTCCGGGCGGTATGCGAACTTCATAGTCGGTTAATTGAGGCAACTCTCTTTTTTTAAGCGCATAGATAGTTTTTAGTGCATTCATAAATGCATCATACTGACCATCACCTTGTGCATGTTGTTCATAAATTTCACCTTCCATATTAATTTTAAGTGTTACAGAAGGGCGAAGATTTTTTGAATGTGTAAGCACATAGTTTTCAATATGCACACGTTCTTCTATGGAATTACTATCCAATACATCGGACAAAATATAGGGCAGGTCTGATTGTGTTACAACTTCCTTCTTATCACCAAGTTCAATAATGCGCTGAGTAACTTTTTTTAAATCTTCTTCAGACAATTGAATGCCTAACTGCTGTAAATTATTTTCAATGTTGGCTTTACCACTTGTTTTACCTAAGGCATACTGTCGTTGGCGACCAAAGCGTTCGGGCAATAAATCATTAAAGTATAAATTATTTTTTTTATCGCCGTCGGCATGAATACCTGCAGTTTGAGTAAATACGTTTTCTCCCACTACCGGTTTATTTACGGGAATTCTAAAACCGGAAAAAGTTTCCACTAATTTGCTAATGGTATACAATGATTTTTCAACAACATTGGTTTTTACATTTTTTGCATAATCGTTTAAAACAGCTATAGCACTAGCTAAAGGGGCATTACCAGCCCGTTCACCCATACCATTAACCGTTAAATGTAAACCTTTTGCTCCTGCTTTAACAGCTTCTAAAACATTGGCAATACTTAAATCGTAATCGTTATGTGCATGAAAATCGAAGTGAATATTAGGATAGCGTTGAACAATTGACGAAATATATTCAAAAGTTTCAGAGGGCGTTAAAATACCTAATGTATCGGGCAATAAAATGCGCTTCACAGGTTGCTGCACTAAGAAATCAAGATATTCAAACACATACGATTTTGAGTGCCGCATACCATTACTCCAATCTTCCAAATACACGTTACAATCAATATCGTTATTGCGTGCTAATTGAATTACAGAAGCAATTTCAGCAAAATGTTGTTGAGGCGTTTTTTTAAGTTGATGTGTTAAATGGTTCAATGAGCCTTTCGTAAGCAAATTCATTACTTTGGCTCCTGCTTGCAACATCCAATTAACGGAAGTATCGCCATCAACAAAAGTGAGTACTTCTATTTTATGTAAACAATTATTTTCTGCAGCCCATTGCGTAATTTTTTTAACGGCCAAAAACTCTCCTTCCGAAACCCTTGCAGAAGCAATTTCAATTCTATCAACTTTTACTTCTGTTAAAAGCAATTGAGCTATGGTTAATTTTTCTAATGCCGAAAATGAAACACTACTGGTTTGCTCCCCATCACGCAGGGTAGTATCCATGATTTCAATGTATTGTGTTTTTTCTTCATGCATAAGTTTGTACATTTTGTGCTAGGGTGAAAGCACTTGGTGTATTAGCAATTAATAAAAACTTTTTTCGGAAAACACTTGAATGGCAGGTTTTATAGATTGCAGATAATCAATATCATCAAACCCATTTAACAAATTATGTTTTTTGTAAGCATTAATTTCAAATGAAGATTGCTGACCAGTTGCGAGAATGGTAAAAGTTTGGTCGGGAAGATTCACTTCAAATTCAGCATTGGGGTTAGCTTCAATTGCAGTAAAAATAGCTTGTAAAAACTCTGGGCTTACTTGTACAGGAAGTATACCGATGTTTAGAGAATTATTTTTAAAAATATCAGCAAAAAAACTGGATACTACACAACGGAAACCATAATCGTAAATAGCCCAAGCAGCGTGTTCGCGGCTACTGCCACTACCAAAATTTTTACCCCCTACTAAAATTTTTCCTGAATAAATAGGGTTATTCAAAACAAAATCTTTTTTAGGTGTATTATCGGCATTATAACGCCAGTCGCGAAACAAATTATCGCCAAAACCTTTGCGCTCCGTAGCTTTCAAAAAACGTGCAGGTATAATTTGGTCAGTATCTATATTCTCCATGGGCATGGGAACTGCTGTACTTTTTAAAACAGAAAATTTATCGTAAGCCATAAAATTAAATTCTAATTATTGCAATAAAGTTCTTGGATCAGTAACTACTCCGGTAACAGCAGCTGCAGCAGCTACTAAAGGACTGGCTAAAAGAGTACGACTACCAGGGCCTTGCCGTCCTTCAAAATTTCTATTACTGGTACTAACAGCATATTTGCCAGCAGGTATTTTATCATCATTCATAGCCAAGCAAGCGCTACATCCGGGTTGACGTAATTGAAAACCTGCTTCGTTTAAAATATCTAAAATACCTTCTTCTCTAATTTGTTGTTCTACAATATGTGAACCGGGTACTAACCAAGCAGTAATATGTTCTGCTTTTTTTCTACCTTTTACTATTGTAGCAAAAGCACGAAAATCTTCAATACGTCCGTTGGTACAACTACCTAAAAACACGTAATCCACTTTTTTTCCCAAAATGGCCTCATTTTCTTGAAAGCCCATGTATTCCAACGATTTTTTGTAAGATGCCTCACTACCCGCCATTTGTGTAGCGGCAGGAATTTTTTTAGAAATTCCGGTACCTAAGCCCGGATTGGTACCATAGGTAATTTGAGGTTCAATATCGGCAGCATTGAAATACAACTCTTTATCGAAAACAGCTCCTTCATCGGTTTTCAGCGTTTTCCAATAAGCTAAAGCAGAATCCCAAGCAGCACCTTTTGGGGCTTTTTCTCTACCTTTTAAATACGCAAATGTGGTATCGTCAGGTGCAACCATACCACCACGTGCACCCATTTCTATTGACATATTACATACCGTCATACGGCCTTCCATGCTCATATTTTGGAAAACCTCGCCAGCATATTCAACAAAATATCCTGTAGCACCGCTAGCCGTTATTTGAGAAATAATGTATAAAGCCACATCTTTTGGCAAAACACCTTTTCCCAATTGGCCATTCACATGAATACGCATTTTTTTAGGCTTAGGTTGCATAATACATTGTGAGGATAGTACCATTTCAACTTCAGAAGTACCAATACCAAATGCGATACAACCAAATGCCCCATGAGTTGAGGTGTGTGAATCGCCACATACAATGGTCATACCGGGCAACGTAATACCATTTTCGGGACCTACAACATGAACAATACCATTTTTAGGATTTCCCAAACCCCAATGTGAAATGCCATACTTTGCAGTATTTTCTTCTAATGCTTTTAATTGATTAGCTGATAATGGATCTTTTACAGGCTGATCCTGATGGATTGTAGGAGTGTTATGATCGGCAGTTGCAAAAGTTTTATCGGGAAACATTACGGAAAGTCCGCGATTTTTTAATCCTAAAAAAGCAACCGGACTGGTTACTTCGTGAATAAAATGACGATCAATAAAAAGCACATCGGGACCATTATCAATGTGTTGTACCACATGTGCATCCCATACTTTATCAAACAATGAAGATGGTGTGTTCGGCATGGAGAAAATTTTTAAAAAACTACATTCCCCAAAATGGGGAGTGTAAAATTCGTAAATTTTACAGACAAATAGATAGTTTTTTAAAATTTATTCAAAAAATAAGCCCTTTTTTAAATACTAACAAATGTTCGTAGAAATACATGCACAAATTTTATTACTATGAGAATTGACTTATGCTTTTAAATTAAGTTTCATTTACTCACCCTGCCCTAATGAAAAGGCGCGAACACCATTAAATATGTATAAGTTTTCTGTTTTAATAACATCTATACCTGCTTCATTGGCAGAAAAAAGCAGTTGCAGAATATGTTTTTTGTTCAATTTTGTGTTTGGAGTTGCATAAAATCTACAACGCCAATGGTCGGTACAAAAAGTTTCATCAAAGCCATTTGGCCAAACCTTCGTTCCCCGATTGGTAATCATGGTTAAAGTTAGTTCCGGTGTATTTAAGGTTTGTAATTGCTTCGCTAATTCTTCAGCATGGGTACCTTTCCAATCAACAAAAACATCAATTCCGGTTAATTGTTTTTCAGCAGGTGCCTTCCGCTGATAGGGAGGAATTGACAACGTAATGCCATTGGTGTAATGTACCTTAGGTAATTGAACAGGTTGCTTACCTAATCTTTCAATCACTGCCTCACCAAACTCTTTCGTTCCAACCACCTGTTTACTAATCCCCGGCTTATGAATATCTGCTGTATGAATACCATCTTCAATAGTGGTTAACCAAGCATTTTGAATAGAAGAAGCCGCTTCATTTTCACCAATATGATTTAACATTAAAACCGCAGCTTGAATTAAACCGGATGGGTTAGCCATATTTTTTCCTGCAATATCAGGAGCAGAACCGTGAATAGCTTCAAACATGGCACAAGAACTGCCAATATTAGCTGATCCGGCTAATCCTACTGATCCGGTGATTTCAGCAGCTACGTCAGATAATATATCTCCGTATAAATTCGGCATCACAATTACATCAAACAATTCGGGTTGGTTAGCTAAACGAGCAGCACCAATATCCACTATTAAATGTTTACTTTCAATGGAAGGATATTCTTTTGCTATTTCATCAAACACTTTGTGAAACAAACCGTCTGTTTGTTTCATAATATTATCCTTTACAAAACAAGCTACTTTTTTTCTCCCATATACTTTAGCATACTCAAATGCATAACGTATAATACGTTCACAGCCCGGACGCGAAATCAACTTCAAACATTGAACCACTTCATCTGTTTGCTGATGTTCAATTCCCCCATATAAATCTTCTTCATTTTCGCGTATAATAACCACATCCATATTTGGATGTAATGTAGAAACAAAGGGATGTAAACTTTTACAGGGACGCACATTGGCAAATAACCCCAGTGTTTTTCTAATACTAACGTTTAAACTTTTGTAACCTCCACCTTGCGGTGTTGTAATGGGCGCCTTTAATAAAACCTTATTCGTTAAAATACTTTCCCATGCCTGCGGCTGAATTCCGGAAGTATTTCCGGATAAGTACACTTTCTCACCCACCATAATTTCATCAAATTGAACAGCCGCACCCGAAGCTTTAATAATTTTTAAGGTTGCATCCATTATTTCCGGACCTATACCATCGCCTTTCGCTATTGTAATTGTTTTCATAAAAATTAATTTCGGCGCAAAAGTATTGCCGTTATATCATTTCGTTTCATTTATCTTTATAATGAAATTGATTAAAATAATTTATGAATTACACCTTACATCAACTTTTGGTTTTTACAACAATTGCCAAAACGGAAAGTATTACGAAGGCTGCAGAAGAATTAAATTTAACCCAACCTGCTGTTTCTATTCAATTAAAAAACTTACAAGATCAATTTGAATTACCCTTAACCGAAATAATTGGGCGGAAACTATACGTTACAGAATTTGGAAAAGAAATTGCAGCAGCAGCGAATAATATTTTAAACGAAGTACATGCAATTGATTATAAAACGCAAGAATACAAGGGTTTATTAAGTGGCAAATTAAAAATAGCTGCGGTTTCTACGGGCATATATGTTATACCTTATTTTCTAGAAGGATTTTTACAACACCATCCCGGTATTGCGCTAAGCCTTGATGTGACCAATAAAGCAAAAGTGTTAGAAAGTTTAGAAAATAATGACATTGATTTTGCCATGGTTTCCGTTTTGCCCGAAAACATGGCAATAGAAAATATTCCATTACTGAAAAATAAATTGTATTTGATTAATAACACACAACAAATATTCTCACCTAAAAAGCATTCACTTTCATTACTGGAAAAAATACCTTTGATTTTCAGAGAACAAGGTAGCGGTACCCGTTTGACGATGGAAAGTTTTTTTGCAGAAAAAAATATAACTGTACATCAAAAAATGGAATTAACATCGAATGAAGCAGTGAAGCAGGCTGTATTAGCCGGTTTAGGCAGCTCAATCATGCCTTTAATTGGAATAAAGAATGAGTTAATGAACAAAAGTTTACAAATTATTCCATTGCAAAACTTTCCAATAATTACTAATTGGCAACTAATTTGGCGGAAAGGGAAAAAACACTCGGCCATTGGAAGGGCCTTATTGAAACACATTCAGGAAGAAAAAGAAAATATTATAAAAAAATATTTTGACTGGTACGAACAATATTAAAAACATCACCGCAACAAAATATTTAGTATAATGGTGCGGTGATAAATGATTACATTAATTCTTTTTAATGTAGGTTTTGTTTCCATTTGAATTAATGTAATAATGCCCGCCACGCTTGCCTTCGTAAATGGTTCTGCCTTTATCATCTTTCCCAATTACTTTGTCATTGCCGGCTGCAGCTGTTGAAGGAGCCACTTTGGTTACGGTTTTTGGAGGCTTAGTAGTTGGTTTGGAAGTTGTAGCAGGAGGGGTGGCAGGTGCTGCTGTTTGTGTTGCAGCTTTGGTTTTAGTTGCTTTTGCTTTTTGAGTTTTGGTTTGTTTAGTTGTTTTGATTGCTGTAGTTTGCGCCTGTGACAGTGAAGGAGCAATTACCAGCATGGCCATTACTAAAAATAACCCACCGAATAATTTTTTCATACAAGATTTTTTAGTGAAAAATGTATCCTAATATATTACAAAAAAGCAACGCTACAAACTGAAAATTGGAAATGTATAGAAATACTACTTTTTGATGATTATACATCTTGAGGATACTTTATCCCGGCAATACTTCTAATTGAATCAAGTGTTTCCATTAATGTAAGCGTAAGTTCATGTGTCATCACCGGGCTTTCCGTTAACCCTTGTTGTAAACAATTGTTAACATGCTGCGCTTCGTATTGATAGCCCCACCCTTCCGTTTTTTCAACTGCAATTTCAACAGCCTCTTTAATTGAAAAGTCGTAGTACAAAATTTTAGCAGAGGGTTCATAAAATCTGGAAGTTAATTTAATAGAAGCCTTGGTGCCTGCAATTTCTGCTTCAGTAGGTAA
>NZ_JBMFQT010000006.1:32636-205209 GCF_049968455.1 Hydrotalea sp.
TAATTTGCATTAATTGTTGGTAGTGCGGCAAAAACTTAGTCCATAAAGCTTCCATTAAAAACACTTTTTGCTGCTTTGCCAATGCAATCATGGCTTTGGCCTGTTTAGTATTGATTGCAAATGGTTTTTCACACAATACCGCTTTACCATGTTGTAAACATAACATTGTATGTTCAAAATGAAAGCTATGCGGAGTAGCAACATATATTACATCAATAGCTGCATCATTTACTAAATCTAAATAACTGCCATAAGCTTTATCAGCATTGAAGTTTTTCGCAAAACTTTCAGCAGATGACAAAGAACGAGCAGCTACTGCACTCAGTTGAGCATCTTTTACCAATTTTAAATCAGAAGCAAATTTTACGGCAATTTTTCCACAACCTAAGATGCCCCATTTTATTATTTTTCCCATTCTATTTTTTTTAACTACAAAAAGTTTATTGGTTTAATAGTATCGCCCAATATATGCATTATCAACAATTATTTTTTTTAATGCCGCAGGATCAATGGCACCTTCATGTGCATATACAATTTTACCACCCGGCTCAACAAGTATAGTGTAAGGCAAAGCACCTTGCCATTTTGGGTCAATGGCATTTATTAAAGCATATTTATCATCTGTATTGAGTATATAATTTTTGGATGAAGCTTGTTGCGATTTTAAAAAGTCCAATGCTTTAGCTTGTTTGGAAGGATCATCGGCACTTATGGAAACAAACTCAAAATCGCGCCCTCGGAACATTCTATTCATAGTAATGAATTCGGGGAACTCAGTTACACAAGGTCCGCACCAGGTTGCCCAAACATTAATTAACCGTAATTTATTAGAGGTGTTTTTTAATAGGGCTTTAATAGAATCAATAGGAACGGCGCTTAAACTTACCGGTTCCGCAGCCCATTGTTGTTGAGCCAAAGTAATCCAGTTACTTTTTTCAGCCCATTTTATGGAACAGCCGAACACTTTTGTTGTACTAACGGTAACGGGTTTGCCGGCAAGCATTTCATCAATAGCATTAGCTGCATCGGTATGTTTTGGCGTTTTCCCGGGCTTTTCTGTATCATCTACGCGCCCTGAATACCGCAGTTTCCTTTCTGCATCAAAAATAAATACATGAGGCGTAGCTATCGGACCATATTTTTTTGAAACTTCTTGATTATCGCCATCATACAAATAAGGGAAGTTGAAATGCTTTTCCGCAGCCCTAATTTTCATTTCATCAAATGAATCACTTAAATCTGTATAACCCAATTCATCTAACCGAATTGATTTTGGATCGTTGGGCATAATAGCAACAACGGCCACGCCTTTGTCTTTATATCGATTCGTTAATGCTATAATTTTATCCTCATAAGCTTGTGCAGTGGGACAATGATTACAGGTAAATACTATCACTAATATTTTTGCATTTTTAAAAGATGATAATGAATACCATTTACCATCGGTAGCAGGCAGTTTAAAATCCGGTGCCGGTGCACCAATCGGTAAAGTAGGATGTTCTGAAAAGGTATTCCGATTTGCTATTGTTACATTGGTTTGTAAAATAACAAAGAGCAGAATCAGCATTTTTTTCATTGTCAAGCAATTTAGGAATTCACATTGCAGAAAAGGTACTGACAAAACCCTGAATCACAAAAAACTAAGTGTATTGGTGTAAACAATTTGATGTAGGTCAATAATTAGTTTCTTTTCTTAGTGAATAAATACAGAATCTTACCTTTAGGTTTTACCGGTTGAACATTTTTCACACATCAGTTTTAAAATAAAAACAATACGTATGTCTTACTTGCCTAATGAAAATCGTTACCAACAAATGGAATATCGCAGGTGCGGTAAAAGTGGATTATTATTGCCTGCCTTATCATTAGGCCTATGGCATAATTTCGGTGACATTGATCCTTTATCAAATGCACAAAGTATTTTACGTTTAGCATTCGACAATGGTATTACCCATTTCGACTTAGCTAATAATTATGGTCCTCCTCCTGGGGCTGCCGAAAGTAATTTCGGAAAAATATTCAAGACTGATTTTTTACCTTATCGCGACGAATTAATTATAAGTACCAAAGCCGGCTGGAAAATGTGGGAAGGCCCTTATGGTGATTATGGCTCAAAGAAATATTTAATGGCCAGCTTAGATCAAAGTTTAAAAAGAATGGGTTTGGACTATGTAGATATTTTTTATCATCATCGGCCCGACCCCAATACTCCTTTAGAAGAAACAATGGCTGCCTTACATTTAATGGTACAACAAGGCAAAGCCCTATACGTTGGCATTTCCAGCTATCCGCCCGAAACAACACAAAAAGCTGTTGATATACTTGCGAAAATGGGTACACACTGTTTAATTCACCAACCAAAATATTCTATGCTTGACCGTTGGGTTGAAGATGGATTATTACAAACACTGGAACAAAATGGAGTTGGCTGTATTGCATTTTCACCCTTGGCACAGGGATTATTAACCAACAAATATTTAAATGGCATTCCTGAAAACAGCAGAGCAGCCAGTCATAGAGGCAATGGTGCCATTGAAGAAAATACCATTACACCTGAATTAATAAAAAAGATTAATGCTTTAAATAATGTTGCACAACAAAGAAACCAAAGCTTGGCACAAATGGCTTTAGCATGGATTTTAAAAGACCCAAGAATTACTTCTGTAATAGTTGGCATTAGTAAACCGGAGCAATTAACGGATTCATTAAAGGCATTAAAGCATTATAGCTTTAGCAATGAAGAGTTGAAGCAAATAGAAGCAATACTTGCAGAATAATATTTAAAAGAATTATTATGAAAAAATACCTACTCTTTTTGGGATTAATCTCTTGTTTGCAAGCTTATACTCAAAAAATGCAAGGGCTGGCACTAACACCGCCAATGGGTTGGAATAGTTGGAACACTTTTGCAACCAACATAAATGAGCAACTGGTAAAAGATATTGCAGACATAATGGTGAGTAGTGGCATGAAAGATGCAGGCTATGAGTACTTAGTGCTGGATGATGGTTGGATGGCCATGGAACGTGATAAGGATGGGAATTTAGTTGCCGACCCCAAAAAATTTCCACATGGTATTAAAGCCTTAGCAGATTATGTACATGCCAAAGGTTTAAAATTTGGCTTATACAATTGTGCAGGTACTAAAACCTGTGCGGGTTACCCCGGCACCAGAGGGTATGAATATCAAGATGCTCGTTATTATGCAGCTCACGGAGTAGATTATTTGAAATTTGATTGGTGTAATACGGAAGGTATTAATGCTAAAGAGGCTTACACTACCATGAGCAAGGCTTTGGCAGCTACCGGCAGCCCCATTGTTTTTAGTTTGTGTGAATGGGGACAAAACAAACCCTGGGAATGGGCAAGCAATGTTGGCCATTTATGGCGAACTACCGGTGACATATCCAATGTTTTTGCAGGTACTAAAAACATGGGCACCTGGCAAGCCTTAGGTGTTTTAAAAATTATTGATTTACAAAAAGGACTTCGTGCATATGCAGGACCCGGACATTGGAATGATCCTGATATGTTAGAAGTGGGCAATGGTTTAACGGATGCGGAAAATCGTGCTCATTTTTCAATGTGGTGCATATTGGCTGCACCTTTAATGGCGGGTAATGATTTAAGAAAGATGACGGTAGCCACTAAAAATGTGTTAATCAATAAAAATGTAATTGCTGTTGACCAAGATCCTTTAGGTATTGAAGGTTTTGCATATACAGAAAAAGACAGTGTTGAAACCTGGTTAAAACCTTTGCAAAATGGTGACTGGGCTGTTTGTTTTTTGAATAGAAGCAATAAACCGGTAAAATTTAGTATGGATTGGAAACAACACCCCATTGTTGATACATTATCAAAAGCTACGCTAAACGCTGTAACCAATATTTATAATATTAAAAATTTATGGACCAACACTACAGAAGGGAATACCAATAAGCCATATAGCAACACGGTTGGTGGGCATGATGTGATAATGCTTAGATTACAAAAAAGCAACTAAAATTTTTTATTTCATTACTGCTGTTTCTTGGCAAAGTAATTCAGCAAAATAACTTTAACTGAATCGTTAATTACTAAGTTGCAAAATAAAAAGAAAGCCAGTGTACATGCAGCAGGAACAATGGGCAAAGCAGCAAATCCGGTAAAGCCAATAGGCAATAAAATTAATACCAAAACAATATCAGCAATAATTACCCATAGTAAGGTTTTACTGATGGGTTCTTTATAAAATCGCCCATTAGTGCGCACTGTTATTACTGAACATATGCCTGAATAAAAAAGTGTAGCAAAACCTAGAGAATGAGCAAGCTCCGCATTACTGATTTTAAATTGATGAGAAGCCCATAAAAACCAAAACAAGCATTCCGCAAAAAGTAAAATACCTAATACAAAGCCTTTCATTACCATTGGCTTTATATTCCAATTAGCCGGTTGTTTACTCCATTGCACTTTGTCGGTTGCCAATGCCAAAACCACAAAATCAATTAAAAACAACATCAATACCATATCAATGGGGCCGACAACAAATTTTTTTGTTAGCAAATAAGCAATGCATACAAACAAAATGGTTTGTAAAGTTTTAGCAATTTTATTAACGGTGTAGTTTGCAATTCGGGTATGTGTTATTCTTCCTACTCTTAATAAATCAACAATTTGTTTCAATCCGTTTTGTAACAAAATAATACTGGCAGCTTGTTTAGCCACATCGGTAGCAGAACTTACAGCAATTCCAACCTCAGCTTGTTTTAAAGCAGGTGCATCATTCACACCATCACCCGTCATTCCCGTTATTTGTTTTTGCTGTTGCAAGCTTTTTACAATATTGTATTTATCCTCCGGCAAAACTTCCGCAAAACCATCATATTGAGCAATAACGGAACCGGATTGCTGCAACATAACCCTAACCTCATTAATGGCAACAATATTTTTACCTACGCCCGCCTGTAAGGCAATTTCCTTAGCAACCGGAAGGGCATCCCCGGTTAGCATTTTTACTGTTACACCTAATTGTTTAATGGCAGCCAACATTTCGGCCGAGTCGGGACGAGGAGGATCATATAAAGCAGCAATACCTACTAATTCAGTTGTATTGTTTTTTTTAATGGCCACTGCAATGGTTTTAAAACCTTTTGTAGCCCAGGCATCAACAGTTTTATCTAATATATGCTCAGGATGAGTACATAATTCTTGTATAGTTAAATAAGCTCCTTTCAGTATAACAAAGGTTTCATTATAATGCTGAATGGTTGCTTCTGTTCTTTTATTGGCCGCAGAAAAGGGCACAAAAGATTGTTGTTGATAATCCGATAAACTTATGCCTTCTTTACTCAACCGATTAAAAAAAGCATCATCAATGGCATCATTATTCGCTTTAACCGAAGCTAAAGTGCCATATAGTAGAACATCCTTATCAGTAAAATTGGGTATAGGTTTAATATCTTGTAGAGATAATTTGTTTTCAGTAATAGTTCCGGTTTTATCAATACACAAAGTAGTTAACGTTGCGGCATCTTCAGTAGCGCTTAATCGGCTAACCAATAAACCTTTTTCAGATAATTCTTGCGAAGCCTTGGCCATACTAATGGTAAACATAGCCGGTAAACCAATAGGTACTGCCGACACTAACAATATTAGTATTAATGGCAAAGTAGCTATAAACGATTCACCACCCAATAATGCATTTACCACAGTTATACCCAATACAACTACCACAATTGAAAATAAAATTTGCACTACTTTCCCAACCACTTCTTCCATGTGCATTTTATGTTTGGCCGACATGATTAAACCTTCTGTTTTCCCAAACAGCGTATTCGTTGCAGTAGCAATAACCAAAGCAGTACACTCACCATTTTTAACAATGGACCCTGCATAAATAGTTTCATTTTCTTTTGCGTCAATTAAAGCAGATTCACCGGTTAACGCAGATTTGTCAACCTGTAAGTGTCCATTTATCACCAACATATCCGCTACTAAAAAATCACCGGTACGAATGCGGAGTATATCGCCGGGAACAATAGCCTTTGAGGGTAAACTCACCCAATAGCCATTACGCAAAACCCTAACCGTTACAGTAAGCTTTGCTTTTAACGATTCTACCGTTTTTGCAGCACGCATTTCCTGCCAAAAACCAACAATCCCATTAAAAAGCAGTAACCCTGCAATTAACCACCCATCAAAATTTCGATGTAATAAAAATGAAACAATAACTGTAGCTTCAAGCATCCAGGCAGTTAAACCCCAAAAATGTTTTAAAAAAAGTAGATAGGCTGGTGTTTTCTTTTCTTTCACTTCATTCCATCCATACTTTTGCTGCAAGCCGTTTACCTGTTCGTTAGTAAGGCCTGATTGTATGTTGGTGCCGAAATGTTGTAGTTGTTCTTGCAGGGTTATTTCAGCCATATATATCTATTTTAAATTATTTACTGCTGGGAACAATATATAATGGCTTTTTGGTTTGCCTTAAAATTTTTGCCGTAACGTTACCTAGTAACAAAGTATCAATTGCGCTTAAACTATGCGAGCCTAAAACTATTACATCGGCATTATACTCATCTGCATAATCTAAAATAGCAGAGGCAGTATCGCCTTCTAATACCATTGTTTTAATATTATTATTGCCTAAGTGTTTTGCTGCAGCAGTTAAAAAATGTTCAGCTTGTTTTTTTAACTCTTCTACCATTTCAATATTATTCACAGTGTTAAAACCACCAAATCCCATAATGGGTGAATAATCAACTGCATAATAACTGGCATCTGCAACAACATGCACTAAGCACAATTCTGCATTCATAGATTGGGCCAACTCATTAGCTTTCTCGGCAATTTGCTCAGCAGAAGGATTGTAATCAAGAGCAACTAATACTTTTTTCATATTGATTTTATTATAAGTGAATAAATGAATTACTTAATCACACTGTTTTAAAAGTGTAGAGTAATAAAATGGTAAGATAAAAAAAATCAACAAAGCAGTTACATTTTTTATGCAAAAAAATGCATAAAAATTAATTTAATCTATTTGGTTGAATCAATGAAAAAGCACTTGGAATAGTATTCACAAAAATCGAGTCGCTTGTTTCTATTGGCTCTCCATCAATGTGCAAAGGAGCATGCTTTAAATTGTGAATGGTAATAGAAGCAGTTTGAAAATAAATAACATTTTTATGTGTAATTTCATTTACCAGTTCTTGCAATTTATTATTTCCTTTAATTTGTTTTAATAGTGCAAAAGGTATTTTTGCTTTATTCATTTTTTGAATAATTACAATATCTAACAGCCCGTCATTTAAACTGGCAGCAGGGGCTATGGTTAAATTATTACCGAATTGGTTACTATTGGCAATGGTTATGGCAAAAGCATCCGTGAAAAAAGAAAAGTCATTCAATACAACTTCAAACTGAAAAGGCTGTGCTTTAAAAAAGTTGATTAAACTTTCTTTGGTATAAGTAAATAAACCACGTTTGGAATTCATGGCAAACCGATGTGCCACTTCAGCATCGAAGCCTAACCCACTTAACATGCAAGAGTAATGTTGATTCATGGTAAATGCATCAACCGGCATGGGCTTTCCTTCAAAAATTACGGACAATGCAGCCTTAGTTTTTTTTGGAATATTTGCCGCAAAGGCTAACCCGTTACCTGAACCTGATGGTATAATACCAAAATTTACTTTGCAATGGCGCAAAGCACGAGTAACTTGGTTAACAGTACCATCTCCACCCGATATTACTACATCCGTAAAATCTTCCTGTTCAATTTTATCTTTAACTACATCATAGTTTGCAATGGGTGAAGTAGGCAAAATTTCGAATGCAATTTTCCTAGCATTCGTTTCTTTTTCAATCAAGTGTATTATTCCATCTTTTTTTGAAGTACCTGAAATTGGATTTATTAAGTATAAGATTTTACGTGACATGCTTTCAAGTATTACATGGGATTTAACAAAGAGAAATTACAAGGCATCCATTATAATGAATTACCATTTTAACAAAGCACTAGCCCAAGTAAAACCACTACCAAAAGCAGCCAAGCAAACTAAATTACCTTTTTGTATTTTACCATGCTCCCATGCTTCACAAAGGGCTATGGGTATTGAGGCAGCTGTAGTATTTCCATAGTATTGAATATTGTTAAATACCTTTTCGTCTGTTAAGCCCAACTGTTGTTGCACAAATTGTGCAATACGCAAATTAGCCTGATGAGGAATTAACATGTCAATATCAGCAGGTTTATAGTTATTAGCTTGCAAGGCTTCCTTGATAACTTCAGGAAATTTTACTACTGCCTTTTTAAATACAGCCGGACCATCCATATAAGGAAAATTTTGTGCATTGTCAATCATGGCATGGCTCATAAACATTTTACCAATGGGGGCTTCATCAAAAGTTGCATAGTTTTGAGTACCCCAATGATTAGCATGTGTGCCTGGATTATACATAGCCAGTATTTCGGCCGATTCACCATCACTATGCAGGTGCGTACTTAAAATTCCCCGGTTGTTTTCTTCAGTAGGTTGCAACACAACGGCACCGGCTCCATCACCAAAAATTACACTCACATTACGTCCACGAGTGCTAAAATCTAATCCAAAACTATGTTTTTCCGAACCCACTACTAATACATTTTTATACATTCCTGTTTTTATAAATTGATCGGCAACACTTAACGCATATACAAACCCACTACATTGATTGCGCACATCTAATGCACCAATTTCTTTCATTTTTAAGCCACGTTGCAATAATACCCCGCATCCGGGAAAATAATAATCGGGCGAGAGAGTGGCAAAAACAATAAAATCAATATCCTGTGGGGTTAAGCCAGCACGCTCAATAGCAATTTTAGCGGCTTCAACACCCATTGTTGTGGTAGTTTCTTTGGTACGATGGGCAAATCTTCTTTCTTTAATTCCCGTTCTTTCCTGAATCCAGGCATCACTGGTATCCATGTATTGTAACAAATCGCTATTCGTTACTACTTGTTCTGGTACATACATTCCAATACCGGCAATTGCAGATCGTATCATAATTTTCAATTTAAAAGTGAAGGTACATGAAAATAATTTTGGCAAAATGAATTTTGGCTCTAATTTCGCAACCGCAATGAATACAAATATCTATACCAAACGTACCAAAAAACCTGTTTAACGGGAAGGTACTTTTTTGTGTATAGACAACATAAATAAAAAACCTTCCCATTGTTGGAAGGTTTTTTTATGCTTCATTGTAAAATGTACACAACCAATTAGAGCAAGCAAACATTATTCTATCACCAAAAAAACAAAAAATGAAAGTAGCCGTAGTTGGAGCTACCGGTTTAGTGGGCTCAAAAATGTTACAGGTATTGGAAGAAAGAAACTTCCCCGTTAGTGAATTAATTCCCGTTGCTTCGGAAAAATCCGTTGGCAAACAGGTAATGTTTAAAGGAAACCCTTATGCTGTTGTTGGCATGGAAGCAGTAATTGCTGCAAAACCTGCCGTGGCATTGTTTTCTGCCGGAGGCAGCACCTCATTGGAGTGGGCACCCAAATTTGCAGCAGCAGGTATTAAAGTAATTGATAATTCAAGTGCTTGGCGAATGGACCCTACCAAAAAATTGGTAGTGCCAGAAGTAAATGCCGCTGTATTAACTAAAGATGATTTTATTATTGCGAACCCCAATTGCTCAACCATTCAAATGGTAGTAGCATTGCAACCATTACATAAAGCCTTCACTATTAAACGAATTGTAGTAAGCACTTATCAAAGTGTTACGGGTACCGGCAAAAAAGCTGTTGACCAATTAATGAATGAACGCAAAGGCGTACAGGGCGAAATGGCATATAAATATCCTATTGATTTGAATGTAATTCCTCAAATAGATGTGTTTTTAGAAAATGGCTACACGAAAGAAGAAATGAAAATGGTGAATGAAACCAAAAAAATTATGCAGGACGATAATATTCGTGTTACAGCTACAACTGTAAGAATTCCTGTAATTGGCGGCCATAGTGAAAGTGTGAATATTGAATTTGAAAAAGAATTTGAACTGCCCAATATTATTAATTTATTGAACAACGCACCGGGTATTGTAGTTCAACAAGATGATGCAGCACAATTGTATCCCATGCCATTGTGGGCACATGAAAAAGACGAGGTTTTTGTGGGTCGTATTCGTCGCGATGAAACACAACCCAAAACATTAAATATGTGGGTAGTAAGCGATAATTTACGCAAAGGTGCTGCAACTAATGCAGTACAAATTGCAGAATACTTATTGGCGAATCATTTGTTGTAGCGCTTTTTTTAGTGCTTGTTTTTTACACCTTCTCAAAAATAGAAATTTGCGAGAAGGTGTTTTTTTATAATAACTTTATTGCATGAAATTATTATCTGCCGCGCAATTACAAGAGTGGGATGCTTATACCATTGCCAATACGCCCATTGCTTCTATTGACTTAATGGAAATAGCAGCGAAAGCTTGTACACAATGGATATTGAAACAACCTTTTTTAAAGCAACCTATTTATATTTTTTGTGGCAAAGGCAACAATGGTGGTGATGGTTTAGCTATTGCAAGACTATTGCATGAAGCAGGCTTTACACCCAAAGTTTTCATTGCAGAATTTGGAAAACCGGGTACCGATAATTTTCAAGAAAATTTGCATCGATTACATGTTTTGGGAATACCCATTCAATATATTTCATCGGAAAATTTATTACCACCTATACCTGATGAATCTATTGTAATTGATGCCTTATTGGGAGTAGGCTTAAACAAACCCCTTTCAGGCTTATATGCTTTAATTGCAGCACATATTAATACAGTCAACGCTATAGTAATAGCTATTGATGTACCCACCGGTATGTATATTGACCAACATACTGAAAGTACCAATATTGTAAAAGCCAACTATACCCTTACTATTCAATGCGCCAAACTTTGTTTTTTAATTCCTGAAAATGCAGCTTTTTTTGGCCAGGTGCAAATATTAGACATTGGATTACATCCGGCTTACTTAAGCACCATAGATACAAACTTACAACTAACCGAACTGGAAGATATTCAGCAATGCATACACACTAGAGATACCTTTTCTCATAAAGGGCAATTTGGTCATGCACTAATTATTGCCGGTAGTGAAGAAAAAATGGGCGCAGCTATCATGGCAACGGGTGCGGCATTACGTAGTGGGACCGGTTTAGTAACTGCACAAATACCCCAATCAGGAGCAACTGCATTAAACATCTGTTATCCGGAGGCCATGCTATTACTACGCAGTAATATAATTGACAATCTTAATCATTACACCGCTATTGGAATTGGACCAGGCTTGGGAGTAAATGATGCTTCACAGCAAATATTGTTCAATTTAATATCACATTTTAAACAACCCATGGTTATAGATGCGGATGCACTTTCTATATTGGCTGAAAATACAGAGTGGTTGGGACTTTTACCTAATGAAAGTATTTTAACACCGCATCCCAAAGAATTTGATCGGGTTTTTGGAAAATGTGCGAATGATTTTGAGCGCCTGCATAAGGCTTTAGCACTAACGCAACAATATCCGTTAACCATTGTGTTAAAAGGTCACCATACATTAATAGCCCATCAAGGAAAAGGCTTTTTTAATACTACCGGCAATGCGGGATTGGCAAAAGGTGGTTCCGGCGATGTATTAACGGGAATTATTACTGCTTTGCTGGCACAAAAATATGAGCCATGCATTGCAGCACGCTTGGGCGTTTACTTGCACGGTACTGCGGCTGATTTGGCTTTAGAGACAGAAGCAGAAGAAAGTTTAATTGCCACACAGGTGATAGCCTATTTAGGTAAAGCGTGGAACTATGTAAAACCTTCTGTTGCGTTTATACATTAACCCTCTATGGCTCTGTTCATAAAATGCACAAATGGCTGTAATGCTTTAAACGCATCAATTACATTTTTAACTAAGTTGGGTTCGGTTAAGGATGCATCGGATAAAGGTTGTGCAGCTACCCAGCTTTTCATTTTTAAATAAGCAATAGCCGGATTATTTTTATCATACCCTTTGGGTTCACGTTGCAAAACCATTTCCGGTTCTCGGCTAAAATCGTCGTAATATTTTTGAAACGATTTATGTTTTAGCATTAATTGCCATTCATCCCAACAATAGTCAATTTCCTGTCGCACTTTTTGTACGAGCACTTTATCGGGCATCCAAAGACCACCGCCTACAAAACTTTTACCCGGTTCTAAATGAAAATAGTAGCCCGCCAATACTGATTTTTTTCCGCCTTTTGAAAATGCAGCACCCATATTGATTTTATAAGGGCTTTTGTCTGCACTAAACCTAACATCACGGTTTTGGCGAAACACACAATCTTTGGGTTGTAAGGGAAGCAAGTCGGCTTCATACTTTGCAAAACCTGTAAGTATCTGTTGGGTAAATTGCAAAAAATCGGCACGAGCAGCTTCATAGGCCTGCCTATTTGCTTGCATCCATTCACGGTTATTGTGCTTGGCAAGAATCTTTAAAAACAAAAGTGTTGATTTATTAAGCATAGTGCAATAAAAAAGTTAACGAAGCACAGCAATGGTGTTCCGCTAACGCAGATTTTATAATTATAAATAAACTAAATACTGTTGTTACACTTTAACATGACCCCAGTTTTCACCACGTTTTATACGGGTAATAGCCATTTCACTAACGCCATACTTTTCAGCCATTTGCTTATAAGTAAGTTTACGTTTTGGATTAGCCAACATTTTTTTAATGTCTTTTACCTGTGCTAATGTCAACTTCAATCCTTTTTTCAACTCGGCAGTACGCTGCTGAATTTTTTTACGAGCTGCTTTTACACGTGGATTGTTTTTGTTGTGTTCAATTACATCTTCTTGTGAAGCCCATTTTAAATTCTCGGCCCTATTATCTTTTTTGTTGTGATTGAGATGGATAATAAATTTTTCATTGGCCTTAGGCTTTTTCAAAAACAATTCTGCAACGGCTCGGTGTAACAGAAAATGTGTGTAGCTATCTTTTACTTTCAGGCGAATGATACGATATCCTTCAATCGCTGAACCTTTAAGCAGGGTGCCATCTTTTTTAAAATTTTCAGTAAAAGAGGCAATTCTTCCCATGTTGCTTACCATATACTTTTTTTGAAGGGCATTCGAATTTGGGAAATCAAATTGACGCCACTTTTCGTTGGGTAGGTGTTCAAACATAGTTAAGGTTGTTTATTGTTGCAATAAAGATAGAAATTCATTTTCATCAATTATCTTAATTGTATTAATCTTTTTTGCTTTTTCCAGTTTTGAACCGGCATCTTCGCCCACAACCAGGTAATTTAACTTACTGCTTACACTGCCAACTATAATGCCACCCCGTTGCTCAACCATACTTTCTGCATCTGAACGCTTGAATTTTGTAAGTGTTCCGGTAAACAAAAAAGTTTGCCCTTGCAAATTACCGTTATGGGTTTGTGTACGCTTTTCATTATTAAACTGCAACCCATAACCGTTTAATTCATTCAGCATAGCCAAATTTTGGGCATTGCTAAAAAAATGCTGAATACTTCCTGCTACTTTAACGCCAATATCTTCCAATTGTTGTAATTGTTCGTTACTCATTTTGGCCAACTCAAGTAAATGAGTAACCGCATTAGCTAAGGTTTTAGCAGTGGTTTCACCTACAAACCGAATGCCCAGAGCATAAATTAGCCGATGCAAAGGCTGTTTTTTGGAAGCTTCAATGGCATTTTGCAAATTTTCAACCGATTTTTTCCCAAACCCGTCTAACTGCGCAATTTTTGCAAAATCTAACCGATAAATGCCCGGAATATCTTTCAATAAACCCAACTCATAAAACCTTCTTATGTTGGCTTCGCCTAGGCTTTTAATATCCATTGCATCCTTACTCACAAAGTGAATAATACGCTCTAATACTTGGGCTTTACATTCAATATTTACACAACGCCATACAGCTTCCCCTTCTTCTTTAAACAGGGGGCTATGGCATACCGGACAATGCTTTGGAAAATGAATTGCTTTTTCATGTCCGGTTCGTAATTCGGGTATTGATTTTACAATTTGTGGAATTACATCGCCGGCTCGTTCAATTAAAACGGTATCGCCTATTTTCAAATCTTTTTCCTTAATGTAATCTTCATTGTGAATAGATATACTAGATACCGTTACCCCGCCAATTGCCACCGGATTCAGCTTGGCAACAGGCGTAACCGCCCCTGTACGACCTACCTGAAATTCAACCGACTGTAAAACGGTAGTAGCCTGACGTGCTTTAAATTTGTAGGCAATGGCCCACCGTGGGTGATGACTGGTCATTCCCAACGTTTCTTGCAATGCCAAATTGTTTACCTTTATTACCATGCCATCTATTTCATAAGGCAGCTCATCACGCAAATGCTCAAAAGCCTCTACTTGTTGCACTACTGCATCAATTCCTTTAACCAATTTCCTTTCTTTTACTGGCGAATGCAAACCACATTCCCATAGCAACTGCAGCATGCCTGCATGTGTGTTTAATAATTTAGATGCTGTGCCACTTACCTGGGGCAATTTGGTATAAAAACTAACATGGTATAAAAAAGCTTGCAAATTTCTTTTGGCTACTTCCTTTGGATCTTTCATGCGTAAACTTCCTGCCGCCGCATTTCGAGGGTTAGCCATGGGCGATATGCCCTGCTCGGCTAATTTTTCATTATATAAGGCAAATGATTGCTTCGTCATAATAACTTCCCCCCTAATTTCTATCAGTTGTATACCATATGTAGAAAATGGTGCAGTTAATGGAATAGCATGTATTTGCTTAATATTAGTGGTAATATCTTCTCCTTCCACTCCATCACCACGGGTAAGTGCACGTACCAAAATATCATTTTCATATACCAATGAAATGCCCGCCCCATCAAATTTGGGTTCTAGGGTATACTCAATGTCAGGCTGATGGGCAATTTCCTGAACTCTTCTATCCCAATCTAACAAATCGGCTTTATTATAGCTGTTTTCTAAACTAAGCATGGGCACCAAATGGGGTACCGTTACAAAATTCTGATTCAGGCTATTTCCCACTCTTTGGGTTGGCGAAACCGAAGAAATTAAATTAGGATGTGCTTTTTCTGTACGCTCTAAAAGTTTATATAAACGATCAAATTCAAAATCACTAATCAATGGGTTATCAACTACATAGTATTGATATTCATGAAAACGCAACACATTGCGCAAGCTTTCAATATCGGCGGCAGCCAACTCTATAGCATTGGGCAAAGCTTCAACTTGCATCCATTTTCTAGTTAACGCATTTAATGCATGAACATTTTCGGCAGTGTACATTGTTTTTGGAATTAGCCTCAAAAATACTTGCTTACCCATAAATACACGTTTTTGTGCTTATGTAAAATTTACACGTCGTTTAAAAGTATTACCTTTAACGCCGCATTATTTTCTTCTGAATTAGAAGATGAACTTAATACTTGCCAACAATGAAACCCAAAAGTGTTCTAACCGAACCAACTGTGCAGCGCCCATTAATTACTGATGTAAAAGCCCTAGTTAATTCATACCCTCGAGTACCCATTACGGTTGACTGTGTAATTTTTGGCTTTGACGGAGAAGAATTAAAAGTATTGCTGATAAGAAGTGACCTTGAAATGTATAAAGGCAAATGGTCGCTTTTAGGCGATTTTGCAGAAGACAATGAAGAGTTAGATGATGCCGCTTACAGGGTTTTAAAAACCCGAACCGGCATGACCAATGTTTATCTTGACCAAGTACGTACCTTTAGTAAACCCAGCCGCCACCCGGGGGGCAGAGTTCTTACAGTGGCTTACTGCTCGTTATTGAATATTCAACACCACGAGTTAAAAACTTTAGACAATGAATTGCACTGGCATAGCGTAAATTCAATCAAAGAAATGGCATTCGACCATAAAGAAATTTTAGATACCTGCCACCAATGGTTACAAAAACGCATTCAAGAACATCCCTTAGGATTTAATTTATTACCCGAAAAATTCTCCCTACGCGAACTGCAAAATTTATATGAAGCCATTTTAGGCGTACAATTAGACCGCCGCAACTTCCGCAAAAAATTTGCCACAATGGGTTTACTCATTGATATTGGTGAAATGGAGCAAGATGTACCACACCGCCCCGGCAAATTATACAAGTTCAACTTTCAGAAATATGAAAAAAACAAACGAAAGTGGATTGGAATTGACTTTTAAAATTTAACCCACTAATTCAAAACCACAATATTATCCTAATTTAGTAAAGTGCCTAAAGTTGCTATTAATGCCCTATTACCCTTAATCGGCCACTTAAAATGCCCGAAAAATGCCTGTTGAAAGGCATAAAGAAAAAATAGAGACAAAATTTTTATTGAAAATCAATTAGTTATAAACGCACGATAAAAAAAGAGCTCATAAAATTGCAAATCTCAAAGCATTCATGCTACCTTTGCCATCCCAAAAATTGGGCTATTCGCCGAAGGGATAGCTTCGGCATCATTAAAACAAATCATTATTATGAGTCATCTTCATTTCACTACCAAGCATGCAAACGCGGCTACCGTTAAGCACAACTGGTATGTTGTAGACGGTACTAATCAAACCGTAGGGCGCCTTGCTTCCAAAATTGCAGCCGTTTTAAGGGGCAAAAACAAAGCATATTATACTCCACACGTAGACTGTGGCGATTATGTGGTTGTTATTAATGCTGATAAATTAATATTTACCGGCAACAAAATGGATGAAAAATTGTACATCAACTTTTCCGGTTACCCTGGTGGTAAAAAAGAAGAAGCCGCAAAAGATTTATTAAGACGCAAACCTGAAGCGGTTTTAGAAAGAGCCGTTAAAGGTATGTTACCCAAAAATCGTTTAGGCCGTAAAATGTTCAATAAGTTGTTTGTATATGCAGGCAACGAACATCCGCATAGTGCACAACAACCTAAAGAATTAAAATTTTAAACTCATTTTTCAACCATCAATTCCAAATAAATGGAAAAACAAAAAAACGCAGTTGGACGCCGTAAAGAAGCCGTAACCCGTGTATTTATTAGTAAGGGTGAAGGTAAAATTACCGTGAACGATAAAGACTATAAAGAATACTTTCCGTTAGTTTACCTGCAAAACCAGGTAGAATCTCCTTTAAAAACTGCCGAAGTAACCAATAAATTTGACATTGTTATTAATGCACAAGGCGGTGGTTTAAAAGGCCAAGCCGAAGCTGCTAAGCTAGGTATTGCCCGTGCACTATTGGAAGTAAATCCCGAATTCAGACCTGCATTAAAAGCTGCCGGCTTATTAAAACGTGATCCTCGCAGTGTTGAACGTAAGAAATTCGGTCACAAAAAAGCTCGCAAAAGCTTCCAATTCAGTAAACGTTAATTGGTTTTGGATACAAAAAACTTTATCATTCAAACTATTTATACAAACACAATGGAAAATAATACTTCACTACAGCAGCAGTTGTTAGATGCCGGTGTACATTTTGGCCATTTAAAAAAGAAATGGAATCCTAAAATGTTGCCCTTCATCTATGCAGAAAAAAAAGGCATTCACATTATCGACCTTAATAAAACTGTTGACCATTTACAGGAAGCAGCCGCCGCTATGAAGCAAATTGCCAAAAACGGCAAAAAAATAATGTTCGTAGCTACTAAAAAGCAAGCTAAAGAAATTGTAGCCGAATGCGCCAAACGCGTTAACATGCCTTACGCTACTGAACGCTGGTTAGGTGGTATGCTTACCAACTTCAACACTGTTCGTAAAAGCGTTAAAAAAATGCAGAGCATTGAAAAAATGCTGAACGATGGTAGCGCTGAAAGTCTTACCAAAAAAGAACGCTTAACCCTTAGTCGCGATAAAGATAAAATGGAAAAAGTGTTAGGCGGTATTGCACAAATGAGCCGCTTACCCGCAGCCCTTTTCTTAGTTGACATTGGTGTTGAACACATTGGTTTAGCCGAAGCTAAACGCTTAGGCATTACCACTTTTGGCATGGTTGATACCAATTGCGATCCTAATAAAGTGGATTTCCCTATTCCTGCAAATGATGATGCTACAAAATCCATAGCCATTATTACCAATTACTTAACCGCAGCCATTGCTGAAGGATTAGCAGAACGCCAAGCAAGTAAAGAGGAAGAAGATACGCACGAAGAAGCCAACGAATTAGAAATCAAAGCTCGCAGACTGGAAGCCGAAGCACAAAGCGAAGCTGCCCGTGCACGTAAAGGAGGAGGCCGCAGTGGTGAAGCCGGTGGCGCCCCCAAACGCAGAGTACCCAATAGCCGCCGTCCCGCTGGTGGTGGTAGATAATAAATTGTAACAAAACCGGGTTCATTTGCCATTATTTTTATGAACCCGGCTGTTGCCACTTTATTCAACTTCCGTTGCGTCGCACACTGCAACTTCCTTTACATTCTTCAACATTTCATAACAAAACATTTAGCAATTGTTGAAATAGGTACAGGTAGTTTTGCAACAATTTTTAACCGAACAAAATTTATTACAATGAGTACTGTTACTATAACCGCAGCCGATATTAATAAACTACGCCAAGCAACCGGTGCCGGTATGATGGATTGCCGCAAGGCCCTTACCGAAACCAATGGCGATTTTGAAGCAGCTATTGACTGGTTACGCAAACAAGGCCAAAAAGTTGCCGCTAAACGCAGCGACCGCGAGGCAAAAGAAGGCGTAATTATTGCTAAAACCAATGCAGATAATACAACAGGTTTTATTGTTTGCATTAGCTGCGAAACCGACTTCGTTTCTAAAAATGCCGATTTCGTTGCCTTTGCTCAATCTATTGCCGATGCAGCAGTGGCTAACAACGTAAAAAGCATTGACGAATTAAATGAAGTTACCGTTAATGGTGCTAAAGTAGCCGACTTAATTAATGATAAACTGGCTGCTATTGGCGAAAAAATTGGCATTCAAAAGTTTGAAAGAGTTGAAGCTCCTTATGTTGCCTCATACATTCACGGAGCAAACCGTATGGGTGTTTTAGTAGGTTTAAACAAAGCTGCTGCAGAAGCCGGTAAAGATGTAGCCATGCAAATTGCCGCTATGAACCCCGTTGCTATTGATGCTAACTCTGTACCTGCCGATGTAGTTGAAAGAGAAAGAGCTATTGTTACCGAACAAATTTCGGCCGACCCTAAAATGGCCGGTAAACCCGCCGAAATGATTGCTAAAATTGCAGAGGGTAAATTAAACGCCTTCTTCAAAGAGCAAACATTATTGGCACAAGCTTTTGTAAAAGATGGTAGCAAAAGCGTTGGCGACTATTTAAAATCAGTTGATGCAGACTTAAAAGTAATTGCTTTTAAACGCGTTGCATTAGGATAAATATTTCCACCCATTTTAGTAAAAAAGGGAACTTTCAAAAAGGTTCCCTTTTTTCGTTTTGTAACTTCTACAAAAAATCAGGTTATTTGCATTGTAATAGTTGCACATAGCATTCATTTAATCAACAACCTTTTATATGCTGCCTAAGTACAAACGAATTCTGCTAAAATTATCTGGCGAAGCCCTTGTTGGCGATGTTAAAAACGGCGACCCCTTTGACCCAAAAATTATCGAACAATACGCCCAAGACATTAAATTGGTTACTAACCTGGGCGTTCAGGTAGCAATTGTTATTGGTGGCGGTAATATTTATCGGGGTATGAATGAGGCTGAAAGTGGTATTGAAAGGGCGCATGGAGATTATATGGGTATGTTAGCCACCGTTATTAATGCTATGGCCATGCAAGCCATGCTTGAAAAAATTGGTGTTTATACCCGTTTACAAAGTGCCATTAACATGGAACAAGTAGCTGAACCTTATATTCGTCGTAAAGCATTGCGACATTTAGAAAAGGGCAGAGTGGTAATATTTGGTGCAGGTACCGGCAATCCCTATTTCACTACTGATACTGCCGGTTCACTTAGGGCCATTGAAATGAAAGCCGATGTTATTCTAAAAGGTACTAGAGTTGATGGTATTTATAATGCCGATCCTGAAAAAGAACCAAATGCCAAACGCTTTGAAACCATTAGCTTCCAAGAATGTATTAACCAAAACTTGAAAGTAATGGACATGACAGCCTTTACACTTTGTATGGAAAATCAATTACCCATTATTGTTTTCGATATGAATAAACCCGGTAACCTTTTAAAAGTGGTAGAAGGCATGAATGTGGGAACATTGGTACAATAAGCCTCTCATCCGTTCATAAAATATATTTGATACAACCCTGCACCAACGCTAATTTCATGCATTATGAGAAAGTTTTTTTTATTGGCCTTGGGCTGTGGTGTATTACAGGTAATGGCTCAACACCCACTTTCAGTTTTAGATGCCGTAAACCTGGCTTTGAAACAGAATTACAATATTCAAATTGCCAAAAGCAATATTGATATTGCAAAAGTCAATAACAACATTGGTGTTGCAGGTGGTTTACCTACAGTTACGGGCACTGCCACCAATCAGGAAAGCATTGTAAATATTAATCAAAAAATTAACAGTGCAACCGGCGACAGAGATTTAACCCGAAATGGAGCCATTAGCAATAACCTTAATGCAGGTGTAGCCGGTTCCATACTACTATCCAACGGCTACCGAGTAATTGCCACCAAAAAACAATTAGAAGCTATTGAAGCACAAAGCGAATCATTCTTCAATTCGCAGGTGCAAAATACCATTGCTGCTGTAATGACGAAATATTTCGATGCCGTAAGACAAAATAGTTATTTAATCACACTTTCAAAAAGTATTGATGTTTCAAAAAAACAACTGGAAATTATTAATGCCAAACGTAGTGTAGGTTATGCCAATGATGCCGATTTATTTCAAGCTGAAATTGATTTACATAGCAAGGAGCAAGACTTCCAATCGCAAAAAATTGTAGTTGAACAAACCAAGGCCGATTTACTAAACCTACTAAGCCTTACTGCCGATTCAACCATCGTTCTTACCGACTCCATAGCCATCGAAAACAATATAAAATTCGATGATATTTTAACCCGATTACAACAAAACCCTGATATTATTGCTGCCTCACAACAAATTACCATTAATGAGTTGGCTGAAAAGCAAACAGCAGCATTACGCTACCCCTCATTGCGTTTAAATGGAGGCATTAACTATGGACGAAGTACCAGCAATGGTGGACAAATTTTGTTAAACCAACAGTATGGGCCTTATGTAGGTTTAAATTTGTCTGTACCAATTTATAATGGAAGTATCTTAAAAAGGCAACAACAAACAGCTGCCATTAACACCCAAATTTCTAAAACACAAAAAGAAGCCATTATTTTAAACTACCAAACCGATTTGGCCAAAACCTATCAAATGTATATTCATACATTAGACTTAATTGCTGCCCAATATGCCATTAATCATTTATCAGAGCAGTTAGTTAATTTAACCTTGCAACGATTTAGTTTATCCCAAGCCACTATTTTGGAAGTACGAGCAGCGCAACAAAGTTTTGAAGAAGCTGGTTATAAACTGGTGAATTTAAGTTATGCGGCCAAAGCTGCGGAAATAGAACTGAAACGAGTTGCCGGCACCATAGCACCTTAAGTTTATTAAATTACATTATTATTTTACTGCTATGCAAATTCAATCAAAATTACCTCAGGTAGGCACTACCATTTTTACTGTAATGAGTCAATTGGCCAATACACATAATGCCATAAATTTAGGGCAAGGCTTCCCCGATTTTATGATGGATGAAGCATTAGTGGAAGCAGTTAACCAGGCAATGAAAGATGGTTTTAACCAATATGCACATACCAATGGCATACCCGCATTACGGGAAGCCATTGCCGAAAAAGTTTACTATTTATATCATACTTATATAAATGCTGAAACTTCTATAACCATTACACCTGGTGGCACCTATGCCATTTATACAGCCCTTACCACTATCTTACAGCCGGGAGATGAAGTAATTGTTTTTGAACCTGCTTATGATAGCTATGTACCTAATATCATTTTAAATGGTGCTACTCCTGTATTTATTGCTTTAGAATATCCCAACTACGCCATTCCCTGGAATGAAGTAGCCAAGAAAATAAACAACAAAACCAAAGCAATTGTTATCAACTCGCCCCATAATCCTACCGGTGCCGTATTAACTGAAACGGATATTCAACAACTAAGCAATTTGGTAGCAAATACGCCCATAATCATTATTAGCGATGAAGTTTACGAGCATTTAATTTTCGATGGTATAATGCATCAAAGCATGTTGCGTTACCCCGATTTACTGGAAAGAAGTTTTGTAATTGCATCTTTTGGAAAAACTTACCATTGTACAGGCTGGAAATTAGGCTATTGTATTGCTGGCGAGGCATTGATGAAAGAATTTAGAAAAGTGCATCAGTTTAATTGCTTTAGTTGTGATACGCCGAAACAATACGCGTTGGCAAGTTATTTACAGGGAAAAAACAAATATGTTCAACTATGTATTGAAATCCAAAAAAAACGTGATTTATTTAGATCTCTCATGAAAGAAACCGGATTTGTTTATATTCCCTCTCATGGCAGTTATTTTGAATGCTACAGCTATTCTAAACTTTCTAATAAGTGTGATACTGCTTTTGCAAAAGAGTTGGTAGAAACAGTAGGTGTAGCCGCTATACCAGTATCGGCATTTTACCACAATAAAACCGATGAAAAAGTATTGCGATTTTGCTTTGCAAAAAAAGAAACCACACTGCAGGAGGCCGCCAAAAGATTAAAATACTTATAAAAGGAAAATATGTGTAGGAATTAACGGCAATTTTATGTTTTATCAACGCACTTTTCATACGTTTGTTTAATGCATACTTCCTACGAAAAGGAATTAATTCTATCCACCAAACCGTTTTCCAAAGAAATTCGTTGGAAAAGTTGGTATTTCACCCTTTCTACTACAATTTTATTAATTGCTAGTTTAGTTGCTTCTTTTCTACTGCCAGGTATAATAGTAAAATTATTTTTTAGCATACTAAGTGCCCTGCTGTTGTCACGAATGTTCATCATATTTCATGATTTTCAGCATCATACAATTTTAAATAAATCTTTTAGCGCCAATATTTTGTTTACCATCTTTGGTGCTTATATGATAACCCCTCCTAGCATTTGGAAACGCTCACATAATCATCATCACAATAATAATGCAAAGTTATACAGTGCCAGTATTGGCTCTTATCCCATTATGACTAAACAAAAGTTTTATGCTTCAAACAAAAAAGAACAAAAAATTTATTTAGCCATAAGGAACCCTCTTAATATGTTCTTCTCCTATTTTACAATGTTTATATTTGGTATGTGTGTTCGCTCATTTTTGAGTTCGAAGAAAAGACATTGGGATTCCGCAGTAGTGTTGCTTATTCATTTTAGCATTGCCATTTTTTTGTGGGTACACTTTGGTTGGCAAATTTGGTTTTTTGTATTTTTTCTACCTTTCTTTTTATCACACATGTTGGGGGCATATTTATTTTATGCACAACACAATTTCCCTGGGGCAAAGTATCGGCCCAATACTGAATGGAGTTATGCAGCAGCTGCATTGGAATCTTCAAGCTATATGAAAATGGGCAAATTATGGCAATGGTTTACTGCCAATATTGGCTATCATCATATTCACCACCTTAATTGTAAAATTCCTTTTTACCGCTTACCCGAGGCCATGCAACAAATACCGGCACTTCAAAAAGCCACAGTAACTACTTTACATCCAAAAGATATTATTGCCTGTCTGCGTTTAAAGGTTTGGGATCCGGAATTAAATGCAATGGTTTCACTTAAGATTTAATTATCAAAATCATTTACTTTTTTCAAGAGCAGTTACACGCTGGGCTAATTGTTCCAAATTTCTAAAATGAATGTAAGCTTTACGATACTTGTTTGCATCAAATGCAGGTGATCCCATATATACTTCGCCTGGTTTTGTTATATTTTTAGAGATACCTGATTGGGCTGTAATGATGGTATTATCAGCAATTTGCAAATGGCCTACAATACCTACCTGCCCACTGAACATGCAGTTTTTACCTATTTTTGTAGAGCCTGCAATAACACCATGTGCTGCAATATAAGTGTTTGCACCTACTTCCACATTGTGTGCAATGTGTATTAAATTGTCGAATTTAACCCCTGTTCTTAAAATAGTAGAACCAAGCGTCGCTCTATCAATAGCACAATTAGCACCAATTTCCACATCATCTTCTATAACCACATTTCCAATTTGTGCAATTTTTTTATTACCCTCATTTTGTGGGTCAAACCGAAAGCCATCACTACCAATTACTGTTCCTGAGTGAATGATGCAATTTTTGCCAATTTGCGTTTCAGAATATATTTTAACCCCTGCAAACAAAGTGGTATTATCGCCAATTATGCAATTATCACCAATATACACTTGCGGATATATTTTTACATTATTACCAATTTTTGTGTTTTCACCAATATATGCAAATGCACCTACATAAACATTTTCACCTACAGTGGCTGTATCTTCAATTTGGGAGTTAGGGGCTATACCAGTTTTGTTAAGTTTTATTTGATTGTATAATTCCAACAATTTCGCAAATGCTGCTTGTGCATTTTCAACCCTAATTAAAGTTGCGGTAACAGGTTCCTTTACTTCAAAATCTTTATTGATTATTACTATAGAAGCCTTTGTGGTATACAAATATTGTGTATACAGTGGATTAGATAAAAATGATAATGAACCAGGCTTACCTTCCTCTATTCTAGATAGGGCAGATACCGTTTCCATATTATTACCTTCAATAACACCTTGAAGCATGTCTGCTATTTGTTGAGCCGAAAATTGCATAAATTATTTTTAGTATGTTTATAGAATACCTTCTAAAGGTAAATGTATTTTACTTGCCTGAAACAATGCAAAGAATTTATAAAATAAAAGGCAACCTTGAACGTTGCCTTTTATATTGCAATTATTGGTTGAAGTTGGGAATTGCACTTATTAACTTTACTAGGTTTATTTATTTTTTCCCCAATTCGTTTATTGGTTGTTGGGGCACCATTAAATGTTTTACTTTTTCGGTAATTACTTGTTGCGGTAATTGGAAGGTAGCTGTTTGCAAAATATTAGCTGATGAATTTCCAACTTTAATGGTATAAGTTCCGGCATCAGCAATCCAAGCAGATTGATCAGTTACAAAGGAAGCTAGGTCAGCGGAAGTTAAAGAAAAAGAAATGGTTGTTGACTGTCCGGGTTGTAACAATGGTGTTTTTGCAAAAGCCTTTAGTTCTTCTGCAGGTTTACCGATTTTACTATGGGGTGCAGAAACATATAACTGAACCACTTCTTTTCCGGCAACTTTACCTGTATTCGTAACATTTACCTTAACAACAACATTTTGCTTCATAACATTAGCACTTAACTGAAGCGGCTTCATATTAAATTGAGTGTAGGATAATCCATAACCAAAAGGATAAGCAGTGTTTACATGAAAGGTTGTAAAATAGCGATATCCAACATAAATACCTTCTTCATAAATTACCTCTGCAGGCACACCAAATAAAGAAAACCCTTTGTGTTCATTAGGCTGTAATTCTTTTCCGGGGAAGTTTTTGGCAGATGGTTCATCATCATAACGAATGGGGAAAGTAACTGCTAATTTTCCTGAAGGATTTACTTTGCCACTAATAATATCAGCAATAGCATTGCCTGCTTCTAAACCGGGTTGCCAAGCTAATAAAATGGCATCGGGCCAACTGCGCCAGCTATCTGTTTCAATAACTCCGCCAATGTTTAAAACAACTATTACTTTCTTGTTTTGTTCATGAAAAGCCTCACAAACCTTTTGTATCATGTTTTTTTCTTCTACAGATAAAGTAAAATCATTTTCTACTTTTCTGTCAGCTCCTTCGCCGGCATTGCGGCCAATAGTAATTATTGCAGCGGCAGCATGTTGTGCTTCTGTTTGCAACAAAGGCTCCTCTAAATTCATTTCTTTAACTCGTGGTACTAATTCAAAAAAGAATCTTGGTTTAGGTTGTTTGGCTTTTTCGGTTGTTATATAAGTGGTATAAGCTTCAATCAGGTTTTTGTCAATGCTATATCCTGCATTTAATAACCCTTTATCCAATGAAATGGTATAAGCTTTATTTACATCACCACTACCGGTACCCCCGGCAATAATATCATACGAAGTATTGCCAAAGAGTGCTATTTGTTTATTGTTTTTAATTGTTAACGGCAGTGCGTTGTTGTTTTGTAATAATACCATTCCTTCTGTAGCAGCTTTTCGAGAAATTTGTGCATTTGCTTTTAAATCAGGTTTATTGGTATAAGGAATTTTTTTGTAGGTGGGTGATTCGAGAATTAAATCCACTACTCGTGCTGCATTTCTGTTAATAACATCTTCGCTTAATGTGCCATCTTTTACAGCTTTAAGAATAGCATTGTATTGTAAAATAGTACCCGGCATTAATAAATCGTTGCCAGCTTTCATTTGTGCAACGGCATCTTTCCCACCAAACCAATCTGTCATTACCAAGCCTTTAAAGCCCCATTCATTCCGAAGAATATCAGTTAATAAATCATGGCTTTCAGAAGTATAAGTGCCGTTAATTAAGTTGTAAGAAGACATTACAGTCCAGGGTTGCGCCTCCTTTACGGCAATTTCAAATCCTTTCAAATAAATTTCGCGTAAAGCCCTCTCACTAATAATTGTATTTATGCTATTTCTATTAGTTTCCTGATTATTGGCAACAAAATGTTTAATAGAAGTTCCCACACCATTTTGTTGAATGCCACGAACCATTGCAGCAGCAATATGCCCCGAAACTACTGGGTCTTCTGAATAATATTCAAAATTTCTGCCACCCAAAGGGTTTCGCTGAATATTCATAGCCGGTCCTAGAATTACATCAATACCATATTGTTGAATTTCGCGTCCAAAAGCTTTCCCTACAGTTTGCACCAAACTGGTATCCCATGATGATGCCAATAAAGTACCTACCGGCCATGCTGTTGCATAGTAGGTTTGATTGGGATGATTGGGACGAAGAGGGTTAATACGTACCCCGGCTGGCCCATCGGATAAGGTTAAAGAAGGCAATCCTAAACTTGGTATAGCATGTGTACGTCCTGCAGCACCAGGTACTTTTTCAGGAATAGAAGCATCTTGTGGTAATGATGGTGGTAACTGAAAACCAGGCGCTGCATGTTTAGCCGTATCTTTTTTATCGGATGCAGCAGTAGGACCGGGTAAACGCATACCCATTCCAACTACTAATTCAACTTTTTGCTCCAAGGTCATCCGTGCTATTAAATCATTAGCTTTACCTGATTGGCCATATAGTGTGGGTGTGCTACAAAGGATAGCAAGGGCAGGCAATAGTGTAGAAAATTTCATAATTGATTGTTAATGAAATATAAAGTTCAATTGATTGTGAACATGTTTCATTGACAATTATCAAAAAACTAACGATGCGCCCTAATACGGCTCAGTGTTTCCTGTGTAATACCTAAAAATGAAGCGATATAAGATAATGGTACCCGCTGTAAAATAGTAGGATGCTCATCGGCCAAACGCCTGTAACGATGTAAGGCGGTTTCAAATTGTATGGCATCCATTCTTTGCTGAGAAGAAATTAAGGAGCGGGTTAACAATTTACGCAACCAGCGTTCCACATCATGGTATTCATCACACAAATGCATCAAATCATCATGATGTATACCCATGATAACAGATGGCTCAATGGTATGGATATTCAATTTGCTGGGTGTACGTTTAAAAAAACTGGTAATAGAAAGAAAAAAAGTACCATCCATGGCCAGCCATTCGGTAATTTCTTTGCCATGTTTAAAATAATAAATACGAGCCAATCCGGAAGATACAAAATAAATATAATCTGAAACAATGCCTTCTTTTAGCAGTAAATAATCTTTGGGCAATTTCCATTGTTGCCATTGTTGTAAAAAAGCCTGTAAACTATCTTCAGAAAAATAGCCTGTTGCAGAAATTTTTTGGGTCAAACGGTCCATAGTACATACCAACTTTGTGCCAACGAAATTAGGCTTTAGTTCAATAGAAAGTTATAAAAATACCGAATAGCAATTCTGACGGATTTATGATATATTTTCAGCATTATCCGCATTCATATTTTTGGTGTTTACTATAAAACCCGGTGCAGTATAATTATCAGGCAGATAATCAGAAGGGATAGTGGTCTGATTTCCATCTCGCAAATTGGTATAATGCGCCGACATAATTTCTATACCTGCTTCATTAAAAGTATCTTGTATATTGGCGTGCAAAAGGGAATATAATTCTGCCTGTTTATTGGGTTGTTTCGTATAAGCATTAATCTGATAACTTACATAGAAGTCATTCAACGAAGTTTGCAATACAAAAGGTTCGGGATTTTTTTCAACATACGTTGTAGCCAATGCAGCTTTAATTAATAAAGCATGCACCTGCCGCCATGGAGCATCATACCCAATGGTAATGGTTGTATGCACAATTAAACCTCGTTCCGGCGCATCGCTACTGTAATTAATGGTATGGCTATTTAAAATAGTAGCATTGGGAATAGAAATTATTTCATTTTTAATGGTTCTGATGCGTGTAACCAACAAGGTTTTTTCAATCACATCGCCTGTAATATCTGCAATTCGAATACGATCGCCCAATTTAAATGAGCGCATATAAGTTAATACCAACCCTGCAATAATATTACTGAGCGAACCGGAAGATCCAAAAGTGAATAACACACCCAAAAAAACTGAAACGCCTCTGAATACCGGGCTGTTTGAACCCGGCAGATAAGGAAAAATTACAATAAGCAAAAAAGCAAACAAAAGAATACGTATAATTTGATAAGAAGGGTTTGCCCAATCTGCATAAAAACCCGGAATAGATAAAGAGCCCTTTTCAATTTCTTTTTTAAGGTAACGAATGCCTTTTAAAACCAATCTAAATACAAACAGTATAACTATAATGGTGATTAAGTTTGGCAAATAATCCCAAATACCAAATAAAATTTTTTTTAACGGATCAACAAAATAGGATAATAATCTTGTAGCTATTGTTTTTGTCCATGGAAAAATTCCAAATACTAAGGGAAAGGCAAGATAAATAGCAATAAAAATGATGATCCATTTTATGATACGCAGCGCAGACTTAATTAGATTTATTTCCTGTTCAACAGATAGTAATTCATAGTTTTTTATTTTAACCCCCTTAATTTGTGCATGATGCGTTGAAGCAATATTTGTTTCAATTTTTACAAATAATTTTATAACATAACGTACAACAAATAGCAATACAATAATTACAATTAATGCCAGAATAATTTGCTTAAGAATATTTTGCCAACTTGTTTCCTGACGATAATTCTGAATAGCAGTTTTAATTTTTAACAGATAAGAATTTGCCAATTGCAGTTTACCCGTATTCTCCCATAACGCATCATTTTCTGTAATACTCATCACAACTAAATCATGAAACACTATATCTACCGTACTTTCATTATCCACAATACCTAGCGAATCAACAGCAAAATTATAATTATCGGCCAATGCCTGAATTCGATTGTTAATAGCATTTGCTCTGTCGGCAGCAGAAAAACTACCTAATGAAGTATAAACAGTAAACAAGGTATCGCCAAAAGGAGCTACAGCAAAACCATGCATTATTTTTTTTTAAGGAATCAATTTTTTGTTTTTGAACGGCCACACGAAGACTGTCTTTTTGTTTCAACAAATCCAGTTGTTGCTGCAAGACTTGTTTTTGTTGTTGATTTGTAGCGGAAAAATTTTGTAATTCAAGAAAGAGGTTTATCTTTTTTAAAGAATCAGCTTGCCGTTCTAATTCAATTTGTTTCAATTGATTGGCTTGTTGCTGAAAATATATTTGCTGTGCTGAATCAGTATATAAAGCAAGAGCATCTTTTTTTGCGCTGTGCCATTATTGTAATGGGCAGTAGTATCCAACACAGAATTATTATTGCATTTATCTTTTTCATCAGGCATAAATTTAATACATTTCAGTCATTTCACTTGAGCCATACAACATGATGTTGACAGAAGAAAAAGAAATTCGATTTAAGTTAAGGAAGCATAAAAACCCAAATCTTTTCCGGTCATTTGTTTGGTTAACAAAGCAATTTGACCGGTATGATAAGAAAAATGTTCGGTTACATGAACAAGAATGGCAATACCGCTCATTTCATAAATTTGAACGGAATAATTTTTCAACAAGCAATCAAAAGAATAATTATTTGCTACTTGAACGGCTGCCGCTATAACCGCATTCAATTGCGTTAACAATGCAGCTTTAGATAATTGGGGTTTTTGCTCAAACTCTGCATTCCGATTGCGTTGAAAATCCTGCGCTCCTAAGGTTGCCAGTATATATTGGCTGATATTTCCGCAAAGATGCAATACCAAATTTCCAATACTGTTACTAACGCTATTGTATTGCTGCCAAACCTGTTGTTCAGACAATAAGGTAAAGCAATACTCCGTTTTCTTTACATTTTCTTGCCAGTAATGTAGGCAGGTTTGTAACAATGCTTGTTGAATATCATAAGTCATAACAATAATTTTACCAGCCATCACCATCCAATAAATTACCCAAACCGCCAAGTACACTTCCTTCTTCTTTCCTTTTAAATGTTGCATATTGTAAAATACGGCCTGCCAAGCGGCTAATCGGCAAAGTTTGTATCCATATGCTTCCCGGCCCCCTGAGTGTGGCAAAGAAAACTCCTTCACCGCCAAATAATGTATTTTTAATACCTCCAACAAACTGAATGTCGTATTGCACCGTTGCCGTAAACCCAACAATACAACCTGTATCTATTTTAAGTAAATCGCCCGGTTGCAACTCTTTTTGTTCAACATGTCCGCACGCATGTACAAATGCCATACCGTCACCTTCTAATTTTTCCATTATAAATCCTTCCCCGCCAAACAAACCCGTTCCTAATTTTCTTTGAAACTCAATGCCAATACTTACCCCTTTGGCTGCACAGAGAAATGCATCTTTCTGGCAAATTACTTTGTTGCCCAATCGATTGAGATCGAGAGGAATAATTTTGCCCGGGTAAGGTGCAGCAAAGCTTACATGCTTTTTCCCTGCACTAACATTTGTGTAGGCAGTCATAAACAGATTTTCACCCACCAGCATCCGCTTTCCGGCCGAAAATAATTTACCTAACAATCCGTTATTCTGTTTACTGCCATCTCCAAAAATAGTTTGCATGGCAATACCCTCTTCCATCATCATAAAAGCACCCGGCTCAGCAACAGCGGTTTCATTAGGGTCTAACTCAATTTCAACATATTGCATTTCTTCACCAATAATCCGGTAATCAATTTTATGGTTTTGAATCATACCAAAATTTTGAGTGAAAATACAAAAGGTTTTGCAGCATTTTGAATAGAACTAAAAACAAAAAAGTCGTTATGAAAATATCATAACGACCTTTTTTGAAAAAACTGAGGTATTAAAACCAGCTTCCTATGAAAGCTTCATTAACATGTTTCAATTGCAGGCGCTTTCTTTTTTGAACATGCCGCCTGTGGTTAATTAATGTTATAATGATTAATAGTAAGAAAATTATTGTAAATGGCGGTATAGCTAAAAAGCTAATCCATTTACCACCAAACATGCGGCGCATAGGTTTGCGTAAACGCTCTGCTATCAAGTACATAGAAGGTACAATAATTAATGTCATGAAGAAAGCAAAAGCCAAACCAAAAATAATGGTCCATGACAAAGGCTTCCAGAACACCACATTATCACCGCCAAAATAAATGTGCGGGTTTAATTCTGAGAACAGCGTTATGAAATTAATATTAAAACCAACTGCAATAGGTATAAATGCTAATATAGCAGCTAAAGCAGTTAATAATACCGGAATAATACGTGTTTTACCTGCAGCAATTAAAGCTTCACGTGTTTTCATTCCACGCCCACGTAATTCATCGGCAAACTCAATTACTAAAATTCCATTTTTAACTACAATACCTGCAAGACCAACAATACCTAAGCCAGTCATTACCACCGATACTTGTAAACCGGAAATAGCAAAACCCAACAACACTCCAATTACACTGAAAATAATTTCTGTTAATATTATAATTGGCTTACTAACGCTATTGAATTGCAGTACTAAAATAATTAAAATTAAACCTAATGCTATTAGTAATGCTTTACCTAAAAACGCACCTGTTTCAGCTTGTTGTTCCCCCTCACCGGTTTGTTTAATGGTAACACCAGCAGGAACTTTTGGCTTGAATTGATCAATATATTTTTTCAACACCTGATTTACTCCGGTTGCATCGTAACCCTGATTGGTTAATACATTGGAGCGTAACGTAATTAAACGCTTTTGGTCTTTTCTTTTTACACTTCCCAAAGTATTGGTTGGTTCAACTTTCACTAATGCGCTAATAGGTATATTTTTAATTGCACCACCGGAAGCTATGTCGCGGAAAGAAATGCGCATATTCAACAAGTCGTTTAAATTTTGACGCTGATAATCCTGACTGCGTAATTGAATTTTATATTCATCTTTTCCTTCTTTAATTTTAGAAACCTCGCGACCAAATAAAGAAGTTCGAATTTGTTGCCCAATTTGTGCAGTAGAAATACCTTCCGTTAAAGCCCTATCGCGATTAATGGTTAAAGTAAGTTCCGGATTTTTTAAATCAACATCCATTTTTAATTCTTCAACTCCGGGTACTTGTATCGAGTCTAAATAATTTTTCAACGATGTAGCAGTACCAATTAAATTATCGAAATTTTCGCTGGCAATTTCAATATTAATTGGAGGATCGGTTGGTGGCCCCGAGCTTTCCTGATCAACTGTAATTTCTGCACCGGGTATGCCTTTCATTACAGCTCTAATTTCATCTAAATATGGTGCCGTAGAAATGCCGTGACGCTTTTCATACTCTACAAATGAAACCTGTATTCTACCTAATTCACTACGTGTGCTTCTATCACCACTCATAGGATCGGCAGCACCAACAGCTACGTTGCTAATTACGCTTTCTACAATTGGGTTCGTTTTGCCTTTGGCTTCATCAATACCCAATACTTTATTTACACGACCTTCCAACACACGTGTAATAGAATCTGTGTACAACACATTAGTACCAACCGGAAGCTTCAAATAAACATAAATTTGGTTTGGATCGCCCTTCGGAAAAAATGTTATACCTACATGGTTTGTACTGATAGCAATAACAAAACCAATTAATGCAACAAAAAACAAGGCAATAGTTGCTAACAATAATTTTACCGGACGCCATCCGTACAATGCCCATCGCAAAAGGTTTTCATAGTGATTCATTATCCATGGTAGGCCGTGATTTTGGAAATAATGAATGGCATCATCTAATACAAACCGATTAAACACTACCAGTATCATGAAGAAGAGTAACAAGTTGCCAAAGAAAGTTAATCCAATAACATCTAACAAAATACCAATAACAATAGCAACCCAAAAAGAACTCTTTTTAAATAGTTCTTTTTTGGGAGGCTTCTCTTCCCCTTCAGGATGATTCATAAAGTCAACTGCAAAAACTGGATTCATGATAAATGCTACTACTAAAGATGCAGCTAAAGTAAAGATGAGCATGGTAGGCAGATAAATCATAAACTTACCAATAATACCCGGCCAAAATAATAATGGAAAGAAGGGGGCTAATGTAGTAAGTGTACCGGCTAATACAGGCACAAATACCTCACCAGCTGCCATTCTGGCTGATGTTTGAATAGGTATTTTACCTTTTCCTTGCGTAAATATTCGATGCGTATTTTCAATTACTACAATTGCATCATCCACAATAATTCCCAAACCAAATAGCAATGCAAAAAGCACTATAAAGTTTAAGGTAACGTGTGAACCTACAATTAAATCTGCACCGGGCAAAAATACAAATGCCACAAACATACTTAGCGGAACAGATAAGGCAACGAAGAATGCATTGACTACGCCCATGAAGAACATGAGTACAATTAAAACCAGTACAAAGCCAATTACAATAGAGTTCACTAAATCATTGAATGAGCTTCTTGTTTTAATACTTTGATCGCCGGTGATAACAGCCTTTAAATCTTTTGGAAGTGATGATGCTTTCATTTTTTCAACAACAGCTTTCACCGCATCACTTGTTTCAATTAAATTTTCACCTGAACGTTTAATAATATTTAAGGTAATTACATTTTTCCCATCTAAACGGGCAAAGCTTTCACTTTCTTTGGTGGTATCCTTAATGTGGGCAATATCTTTTAAATAAACCGGAGCACCCATTTGGTTACGTAAAATTATTTTAGAAATATCTGCAGCGGTTTTTAACTGACCTTTAATTTGCAGATTGCGCTTCATATTTCCTACATCTAATAAACCACCGGAAATATCAAGGTTTTCTCGCTGTACGGCATTAGTAATGTCATCGAATGTAATACCGGCTGCCTCCATTCTAAAATTATCTACATTAATTTGAAATTCACGATCAGGTGCACCCACTTCATCTACCCGATTAATTTGCGGTATATTTTCCAGTTCATCTTTTACATCATCAGCATATTTTTTTAGTTGTTGCAAGTCATAATCGCCGCTAATGTTTACATACATAATGGGTTGATCACTAAAACTAACTTCTAATACGGTAGGCTCTTGTGTTAAGTCGGTAGGTAAATCTTGCTTGGCTTTATCAACCGCATCTTTCACTTTTTGTAGTGCTACTTCAGTTTTTACATCCGTTTCAAATTCAACAGTAATAGCAGAATAATCTTGTTGAGATGTACTGGTAAATTTTTTAATTTTTGCTCCGGTAATACCCTTAATTTGTTTTTCAATTGGCCTGGTAACCAAGTTCTCAATGTCTTTAGGCGAGTTACCCACATAAATAGTTTGCACATAAATAGTGGGAATAACAATATCCGGAAATTGCTCTTTAGGCAATGTAATAAATTGAAAAATTCCGCCAATACTTACAAAGAGCATGATTAAATACATGGCCGTTTTGTTTTTAATACTCCATGTAGTTGGCGCAAACTCTTTAAACTTGCTGTTTATATCTTCTAATAAACTCATAAACTTATTTTAAAGCTGTATGTATAAGGTTAACTATAAAATAGCAGTACTACAATTTTGTAGTAACTAATTGACCATCGTATAAGCTTTGATATCCATCGGTAATGATTTGATCACCAGGTTGTAACCCACTTAAAACTTCTACATTATCGCTATTCATCATGCCAATTTTTACAGAATGTTTTCTGGCTACCAAACGCCCGCCCTCTTTTACAGCTACTAAAACATATTTTCCGTTTTCATCATTTTGTATAGTATTAATAGGTGCAGTGATAGCATTGTTAGCTTTATAATCTTGAATGGCTACAACAGCTACTTGATTAGGATAATATTCCTTTCCGGAAGGTAGTTTTGCCTCAGCAAAAAAACTTCTGTTATTAGCATCAATTAAATTTCCAATAACGCTAATAGTGGCATCAATTGATTTATTAATATCGGGTAAGGTTATTTTAACAGGCGAACCCACCATCACTTTACCCAAATAATTTTCAGGCACTTGTGTAGTAACTTTTAAATCACTGGTATTCACAATTTTAATTTGTGGAGTTGTTCCGGAGAAACCGGTAAATAATTCACCAACACGAACATTTACATCATCAGCCACTCCATCAATATCTGCATAAACCTTCGTGTACTCTAATTGTTGCTTAGTAATATCTAATTGCTTTTGCAAAGTAGCCAACTGACTTTCTAAATTTGCTACGTTGTTTTTTGCAGTAATAAGCTGTACTTCCGTACCAATATTTTGATCCCATAGGTTCTTTTGTTTTTGATACAATGTTTTAGCAAAATCAAGCTGTGTTTGAACAGTAGCAATATTCTGCTGTGCAGCATTTAAACTTTGTTTAGCTATGGCGTCATCTAATTGCAATAGTAATTGCCCTTTATGAATTTTATCACCTTTCTTCACATATAAAGCTTTTACAACACCCCCCGCACCCTTGGGAGCTACATAAGCAATGTTAACTGCATCAACACGTCCTTGTAAATTAATATAATGAATAAATGTTTGAGGCACAACAGTTGATAAAACAACCAACTTCGCTTTTTCAGTATTGGCAAAACTGGTATCTTGCTGTGCTAGCTTTTTTTCTAAATCGCTAATTTGTTGATTTATTTTTTGCTGTTGTTTTTTTAAATCTGCTAATTGCTGCTTTTCATTTTGTACTTCAGAAGAAGATGACTTTGCCGAACAAGCAGCCATTGTAATAGCAGTTGTAGCAATTATAGTGTATTGAAATATTTTTTGCATATAATAAATTTATTTTTTTGAATGAATTATAATTTTCCGGTTGCTTTTAAATAATCAACTCTGGCAATTACAGCATCGTACAATGCATTAACATAATTGGTTTGGGCTGTTTTTAGGTCTGTTTCTGCAGAAGTTATTTCTGTGTTACTTCCTGTTCCAACCTCGTATTTCTTTTTTGTTTGGTTGTAAACGGTTTCTGCTAACTGCATATTTTTCTTTTGAAAATCGAGTGTTTCTAAAGCACTAGCAAAGTTTAGTTGAGCAGTTTTCACATCATTATCAATAGAAAGTTTCAAGGCATCTAAAGAGTTATCGGTTTGTTTAAGCTCTAATCGCGATTGCTTAATTTTTGAATCTTTTGCAAATCCATCAAACAAAGGCACACTGATATTTAAACCAATTGCCGAAGCGGTAAACCAATCACCTTTTTTATCAAAAAAATTAAACTGGCTACGAAAAGCCTGTTTCGCAAATGAACCGGATAAGGTTACGGTTGGCAAATAACTCATTTGATATCGCTTTACATTGTATTGGTTTAGTTTTTTTACTAACTGTAAGTATTGAAAATCTTTTCTATTGATGTACTGATAAGCTGTATCATTTAATACATTATCTTTTATTGCATCTTCATTTATATTATCAGTAAGGATAAGCGAATCTTTAACCGGCATGCCAAGTAAAATTTTTAGGCCCAAATAACCAACAGCAATACTGTTTAAGGTTTTTTGTTTTTCGGTTTGCAGGTTCGCTAGTTGTACGGAAGTTTTATCAACATCTAGTTTTTCTGCAAACCCGTTTTTATACATTTCTTGTGTATCGTGTAACAACTTTTGAAAGCGTTCAATATTAGCATCGAGCAATGCTACCTGGGTTTTACTTACCACTAACTGATAGTATACTTTATAAATATTGGCCTTAATATTTTCTTCGGTTACTTCAACATTCTTTTGTTGGTATTGCATAGATGTAGCACGTGCTTGTAACCCAACAAATACCTGACCATCAAACAAAATTTGTGAGAGGGCAACACTTGCAGTAGCATTGTAAGGTGTACCGAATTGCGCCTGCACATACCCAAAATCTGATGGAGCAACGATTGGATTTCCTGCTCCATTTTTTACTCCTTCCTGTACCAATACTCCATAAGTAGCTGCAGCAATAAAGTTGGGAAAACTCTGAACTGCCACATTGGGATAATAATTCGTACTAATCCCTCCATTTAATTGCGGCAATGCAGCCGACGTTACCCCACGGTTTATTTGCTGCTGTATTTGAACATTTAATAATGCATTTTTAATTTGAGCATTGTTTTTATGTGCATATTCTATGCATTGTTGTAATGAGAATGCATGTATTCCCTCACCGGTTTGGGCCCTTAACACAATACTACTGCTAATGGTAACAAATAGCAGTATCATTAATTTTTGTTTCATACCCTTCATTTATAAGTTTACGTTTTAGATATTTTAGTTTATATGCGATTGAATTCCTTTTCGAGATACTTTGTAATTAACTTTTGGCCTTTTGTGGTTGCAATTCCGTATAAAAAATGCTGCGTGATGGCTTCAGCCAATTCTGCCAAACTGTATTTACTACCTATAGATTGATTGAATGCAGGATTAAATATTAAGAAAATTGACTCTATTCGGTAAGCAGCCATAATATCAATTTTTATATCAGAACGATAAAGCTCTTCTTCAATGCCTCGTTTTAAATTGCGGGTAATCTCCTGATACAAAAACTTATTTTTATGCTCGTAAAATTGCCGAAAAGCTTTGGGATGATATTTTTCCAATTCATACAACAGCAGCGGATTCATATTTTTCAGCATGTCTTCCACCATTTCAATAGCCAAGAAAACCTCGTGTATGGCATTTTCGCTTTGTTGGCATTGAAAAGTGCACCGCTCTGCATTTCTTTTTATTTCAACTTGTATTACCTGTTCTACCAAATTATCCTTATCAGTAAAATATTGGTATAAGGTCTTTTTACTCATGCCCAGCTGCGAGGCAATTTCATCCATACTTATACTACGAACGCCGTAGCGCATAAATAGCTCATGGGCTTTTGTAATCATCCGCATTTCATTTTCCATAACGGGCGCAAAACTATGGAAACTTTTAATGTTACCAAAGTTTCTATCAATATTTTTCTTCATTTTTTTATAAATACGAATAAAGTATTACTTATAAACAAAGAAAACCGCATGAACGACATTGAAAAAAAATTCAAGTAACCGAATATGAATATTTATAAAACAAATCTGTTTACTGATTTATGTGCTTTATTACCCATTTTATTGTAAACTTGTGGTATGAAAAAAAGCCGGATTTCTTTGGTTTTTCAATTGTTACTGCGTAATATTTTAAAACACTTATTACAAGGTCTGGCAGTTTTAGCACCCATAGGTATAACTATTTGGCTGGTGGTGAGTGGTTTTAATTTTATTGATGGCATTTTACCCAATATTATTCATAGTATTTTCCCCGATTTAATTAAGGAAAATCCTGATGGCAGCTTAAAACGCATTCCGGGTGTTGGCTTTATTGTTGTAGTTATAGTTGTACTATTGGTTGGCCGTATCTCTTCGTCATTCATCTTTTCAAAAATTGTAGAAGCTTTCGATACCATTTTAGAACATACGCCCGGCGTAAAATTTATTTACTCCTCAGTAAAAGATTTTTTTGAAGCGTTTTCGGGTAATAAAAAGAAGTTTGATAAACCAGTTATGGTAAATGTTGATGCCAATGATGTATGGCGTTTAGGTTTTATAACCAGCAAAGATGCATTAGGATTTAATTTGCCCGATCATATTGTTGTATATGTACCACACTCTTATGCCATTAGTGGTATTACTTACATTGTTCCAAAAGAAAGAGTTCGTATTGTAAATAATATGAATGCTGCCGAAGCTATGAAATTTATAATTAGTGGCGGAATTACCGAACACGACTAACTACCATTTGTTTTCATGAATTTATTAACGCATTGCTTTGCCGCTATTTAATTAAATTGCAGCACTTTTTAGTAATCATGAAAAAACATAATTTCAATTCAGGCCCTTCCATTTTGCCTGCAAAAGTAATAGAACAAGCTGCTGCAGCATTGCACGATTTTAATGGAATTGGATTATCAATTTTGGAAATTGGTCACCGTACCGATTGGTTTATTGCTGTTATTGAAGAAGCCAAAGCGTTGGTAAAGCAACTAATGCAACTAAATGATGATTACGAAGTTTTGTTTTTACATGGCGGTGCCACTACTCAGTTCATGCAAATTCCAATGAACTTCCTAACACCCAACGATACCGCTGCCTATTGCGACAATGGCATTTGGGGAAGTAAAGCTATTCAGGAAGCCGGTTTTTTTGGCAATGTGCACATTGCAGCTTCATCAAAAGATAAAAAGCATACTTACATACCCAAGAACTTATCACTACCCAACACCGCCAAATATTTACACATTACAACCAACAATACGGTTGAAGGTACTCAATGGCATAGTTTACCGGAAACAAACTTGCCACTGGTAGCCGACATGAGTAGTGATATTTTTAGCAAGCCCATGCCTTTTAACCAATGTTCACTTATTTATGCCGGCGCACAAAAAAACATGGGCGCTGCAGGGGTTACCTTGGTTGTAATAAAAAAGAATTGGGCAGGTTCTATACAAAAGCCTGTTCCACCCATTATGCACTACCAAAAACATATTGAAGCAAAATCATTATTAAATACACCGCCGGTATTTGCTATTTATGTTGCTTTACTTACCCTTCGTTGGATAGTTGCAGAAGGAGGATTAACTGAAATGGAAAAGCGTAGTAAACAAAAGGCTGCATTGCTTTACAATACCATTGACAGCTTACCCATTTTTACATCATCTATTGCCAAAGAAGATAGAAGTTTAATGAATGCAGTATTTTTTATGAAAGATGAAAACTTACTGTCTTCATTTTTGCAAACCTGTTCCGAAAATGGAATGGTAGGTGTAAAAGGCTATAGAACCGTTGGTGGCATAAGAGTAAGTATGTATAATGCCCTACCGTTAGAAAGCGTTCAGGCATTTTGCGAATTAGCCCAATATTTTGCTCAAAAGCACGGATAAATAATTTCATAAACAAGTTTTTTAAATCAATTAACAATAGCATGGCCATTATTCAACCTTTTAAAGCCCTTCGCCCGCAGCCGCAATACTCAAAATTTGTCGCCAGCAAACCCTATGATGTATTAAGCAGTGCAGAAGCAAAAATAGAAGCACAAGGCAATCCACATTCATTTTTACACATTACTAAAAGTGAAATTGATTTATCGGAAAACATTGATGTGCATGCACCTGAGGTATATGAACAAGCCAAACAAAATTTAAATGCGTTTATTAAAAGAGAAGTTTTATTCCGCGAAAGCAAACCTTGCTATTATATTTATCGATTAATCATGAACGGTAAAAGTCAAACCGGTATTGTTTGTACGAGTGCTGTTGATGATTATGATAACAACATTATAAAGAAACACGAATTTACACGTCCTGATAAAGAACAGGACCGGATTAACCACATAACCAAAACCGGTGCGCAAACCGGTAATGTGTTTTTAGCTTACCGAAATGTAAATGATATAGATGCTTTTGTTGAACAGTGGACTCATACCAAAGCCCCGGTTTACGATTTTGTTGCAGATGATGGAATTGCCCACACTATTTGGATTGTAAATGATGACACTGCCATAAATACTATTTCAAATTTGTTTCAGCAACAAGTGCCCGTTACTTACATTGCCGATGGTCATCACCGTGCCGCATCTGCAGCCAAAGTAAGAAAATCGTTTAACGGTAACATACCTCAGGGCGCCAACTTTTTTTTAACTACTTTATTCCCTGCCAATCAATTGGCTATTTTAGACTATAACAGGTTAATTACCGACTTAAACAACCACAATGAAGAGAGTTTATTAACAGCATTACAAAAAAATTTTACAGTTCTACTCAAAGGCAAAAAAGCATTTAAGCCAACAAAGCCTCACCAAATGGGCATGTATATTAACGAAAATTGGTATGAATTAAATGCATTGCCCGGCAGTTTTACTACCGACCCCATTGGAATTTTAGATGTAAGTATTTTACAACAAAACATTTTAGAACCCATTTTTAACATTGTTGACCAACGTACCGATAAGCGCATTGATTTCGTAGGCGGAATAAGAGGTATGGAAGCATTGGAAGCAAGGGTAAATAGTGGTGAAATGAAAGTAGCCTTTAGCCTTTATCCTGTTACGATGGACCAATTATTTGCCATTGCCGACAATAATGAAATAATGCCACCCAAAAGCACTTGGTTTGAGCCTAAGTTACGCGATGGATTATTAACACATTTAATTTATGAATAAATGTATTTTCGCGAAAGCCAGAAAAGTATTTTTATGAAACGTGTTGCTTTATTTTTATTGTTCGGCATATTTAGCATTGCAGCATTGGCGCAAACACAAGATGCCGCACAATTGTATAAAGATGGTAAACAATTGCTGCAACAAGGCGACTATGATAATGCCATTATGGTTTTGAATAATGCTTTGCAACAAGACCCTAAAAATTTAGACATTCAAAAAGATCTGGCTTTTGCTAATTTCTTAAACCGCGATTACGCCAGCGCAATTAATGTTAGCAAAAAAATTATTGATCAACCCGGTGCCGACGAACAAGCCTATCAAATTTTAGGCATGTGTTATAAAGCCATTGCCGAGTACAAACAAGGTGCTGACCTATATGAAAAAGGCATCAAAAAATTTCCCAACAGTGGTGTTTTATATAATGAGTATGGCGAATTATTGGCCATGAACAAAAATTTAGATAAAGCTATTCAATATTGGGAAAAAGGAATTGAAGTCGACCCTAATTATAGCAGCAATTACTTCAATGCCGCTATGTATTACAGCCAAAGCAATACCAATTTATTTTGGGTAATGTATTATGGCGAAATTTTTGTAAACCTCGAAAGCTACACAACACGCACTGCCAGCATGAAAAGTACATTGTTAGATGCTTACAAAAAATTATACACGCAATTTAAACCCGAACAATGGACAAGTGATTATAAAAAAACTCCCTTTGCTTTGGCTTATATGCAGGTTTTAAAAAACAGTATTTATCAAATTGCTACAGGTGTTACACCCGATAATTTATTGGCTGTACGAACCCGATTTGTTTTAGATTGGTATAATGGCGGCCTAAACCAACAATTCCCTTCTCGTTTATTTGATCAATGGCAATATTTTTTACGAGATGGTATGTTTGAAGCCTACAATCAATGGATATTTGGTGCTGCTGCCAGTCCCGCTCAATACCAAACCTGGGTACAGCAACATGCTTCAGAAGCCAATGCTTTTAAACAATATCAAAGCAATCGAATATTTAAAATACCCTTGGGGCAATTTTATCATCAGTAAATTAATTAAGAATTTATAAAGTTTGCGTTCCTAAACCACTATTAAAGCAGGTTCTGTTTTTTTAATTAATGTGGTTTTCTTAAATTGTATTTTGTTGCAAACAAAAAAATCATTTAGTATTAACGATCTGCCATTATGCTTACACCCAAACGCTTATTCGATGTAATTGACCACCAATTACAGTATTTTCCTAAAGAAACCATGTTGGCTGCAAAAGAAAACGGTCATTGGCGCAGCTATAGCACTCAACAAATTCAGCAATTATCATTGCAACTTAGCGCCGGCATTCACTCGTTAGGTATTAGTGGAAACGATTTTACACCTGAAGGCAGCGACAAAGTGGCTATTATTAGTAACAATCGCCCTGAATGGGTAATTACCGACTTGGCCGTGCAACAATGTGGTGCTATTTTGGTTCCGTTATATCCTACTACCAACCCACTTGAAATTGAATTTATTTTAAACGATTCAAAAGTTACCACCATATTTATTAGCAGTGCCGACCTTTTAGATAAGATTAAAGGTGTTCAAGCCAATGTACCTACCTTACAACACATTTTCACTTTCAATAATATTGAGGGGGCCAGAAATTGGCGTGAATTATTGGTGACAGAAGAAACACAACTTCAAGCCATACAAAACATTCGTTCAAAAATTCCAACCTCTCATCTAGCCACCATTATTTATACTTCAGGCACAACCGGTACACCAAAGGGTGTAATGTTAAGCCATAGTAATATTTACAGCAATGTAATGTTTAGTAAAGAAAGTTTTCCGTTTGAAGATGCTCCTGAAACCAAAGTATTAAGCTTTTTACCACTGAACCATATTTTCGAAAAAACAGTTACCTATATTTATTTATACAGCGGCATTTCTATTTATTACGCAGAAAGTTTAGATACTATAGGTGATAATTTAAAAGAAGTACAACCCGACGGTTTTACCACAGTTCCCCGTTTATTAGAAAAAGTATTTGAAAAAATAATGCATACCGGCAGCCAACTTACCGGTATTAAACGCAAATTGTTTTTTTGGGCAGTTGCTTTAGGTACTCAATATGATAATCGTATTAATAAAGGTTGGTGGTATAATATGCAATTATCATTAGCCAATCGTTTAATTTTTAGCAAATGGCGCGCCGCATTAGGTGGCAATGTAAAATATATTGTTACCGGAGGTGCCGCTTGCCAGGTTAAACTATTGCGCATTTTTAATGCTGCAAAAATTCCTGTATATGAAGGGTATGGCCCCACCGAAAACAGTCCGGTTATCTGTGTAAACAGAAAAACACCAGGCGGTAAAAAATTTGGGACAGTTGGACCTCCTATTTCAGGCATTGAGGTGAAATTGGCACCTGATGGTGAAATTTTGGTATCGGGTCCCTGTGTTATGGTTGGCTATTACAAACGCCCCGATTTAACAGCAGAAGCAGTAATTGATGGTTGGCTTCATACTGGCGATATAGGTGAATGGGATGAAGGTTTTTTAAAAATTACCGACAGAAAAAAAGAATTATTTAAAACCAGCGGTGGTAAATATGTTGCACCACAACCTATAGAAAATAAATTAAAAGAGAGCGGCTTTATTGAACAAGTATTGGTTGTTGGCCCCGAAAGAAAATTTGTAGGGGCGCTGATTGTACCATCCTTTTCCACTTTACAATCATGGATGAAAGACAACAATATTCCTTTTTCCAGTAAAGAACAAGCCATTCGGGAACCTAAAGTGGTTGAACAATACCAAAAAATTATTGATAAATACAATCAGCTGTTTAACCATGTAGAACAAATTAAAAAGTTTGAATTATTGCCTGTTGAATGGGGAATTGATACCGGCGAAATGACACCCAAAATGAGCCTGCGTAGAAAAGTTATCATGGAAAAATATGCAGCAGAAATTGAAAAAATTTATGCCGAAAATAATTAAAAGCAAATACTTTTTTTAACACACAAAATCATTGAAACAATGCTTAAAAAAATTACCTACGTTGCATTTTCTGCTGTATTATTTGCAGCATGCTCATCGAACAACACAAAAAAAGTAATGATAGTTGCTACAGGTGATATTAATGTAAATGCAGATAGTAAAACCATTACTTTGGCCGGGGGCTCAGGTGCAACTGATAAAACAGTAGAATTTAACAGTTCAGGTCCATTAACACTTACCATAAAAGCAGAAGATGGTACAAGCACTCCTGTTACTTTAAATGATAATGGCTTTTTTATGCTAAATGCAAGAAAAGATACTATCGCAGGTGCTTATCAAAATTATGCTGCTCCAAAAACAACTGTTGATACCATTAAACAAGCTACACTTGAAAAGGGTATTGATTCAATAAGCCAACTTATTGAAGGAAAAAATGTATCTGCGGCCAATCGCAACTTTTTTGTTACACCGAATACAGCCGTAAAACTTACAACCAATACTGATGCATTTGTGGTTCCGCCATTTCACCAAATGACTTCTATTGAAAAAGTAGGTGATAAAGATCCGGAAGTTTACCGTTTTTATACTTTGAACGAAATTCGGGAACAACTTGCCAAACTTAAAGCCTTAACTGCACCACAAACACAGCAGCCTAAAAAATAATTACGGCACAGGATCGTGCCCATGACTTCCCCAAGGGTGGCATTTGCTAATGCGTTTTAATGAAAGCCAGCCACCCTTTATTATACCATATTTTCTTAATGCTTCAATGGCATATTGCGAACAGGTAGGTGTAAACCTACACTTGGGTCCAATGTTGGGAGAAATTACATATTGATAAAACTTAATCAATAAAATAAATGGCCAACTAAGTATGTTCAATATCCATTTCATGCAATTTTTGATTTAATTGAAGCAACAACTTCTTCACTACCTGCGGTAATTTATCTTTCTCAGGCATTTCTTTGCCCACATAAATAATAAACAAGTTCAACCGTACTTGCTTTTGATAAACTGTAGTTTTTAATTCAACTTTATTCAATCGGTAAGCCTCACGTAACAGGCGTTTAATATAGTTGCGATGAACCGCTTTTTTAAAATAACGGCTGCTAACGGCTACACCTGCCTGCAACAAGTTTGGTTGCAGTGCTTCATTAATTGTAAGGGTGTAAAAAATTTTAATAGGGTAAGCATATAATTGTTGACCATTAGCAAACAAAGCATCTATTTGCTTTCGGCTTTTTAGTTTTTCGGGTTTTGAATAAGAATAAAGCCCGCTAGTCATGCTATCATGTTTTCAATAAAAAAAGCCTCGTCCGTGTTTTGGGTGAGGCTTTTAAAGATATAAAGAATTTTGAAATTGCTATTTTAAACCTTTTTCGCTAGATACAGTTAACTTCTTGCGACCTTTCCTTCTGCGACTGGCTAACACCTTTCTTCCATTAGCAGTTTGCATACGCTTGCGGAAGCCATGTACCGATTTGCGGCGACGCTTGTGAGGTTGGAATGTACGTTTCATAATAATTTTGTTTTGCTAACCCAAAAATAATTTTTTCAACTTCAACTGTGGCCACCATACCACTCGTTTTGTGAAAGGATGGCAAAGGTAAGGGTAGCCGATTAAAATTGGTAATTTTCAGGCAGTTTTTTTTGAATTCAGTATCCAAACGTTCAATTTTATACAGTTTCTACCCGTAAAAAAGGCTTAATTGCATACTATTTTAACCCAAATCAATCTGTTGTGCCTTTATTTCACTGCCATAAAATAAAGTAGCTTGTTGTTCAAAAATTCCATCATCATCTGTTGTATAAAAGGCTTGCCGCCCATTTTGGGTACATTTTGCTTCTATTTCAGGGTGGCGTTGCAAATAATTTTGCAGGCTTTGCGCCACAATATTTCCCTGCATAATTACCTGAATGTGTGCAGGAAGTGCCGCTTTAATTTTCGGATACAATAAAGGATAATGTGTACACGCTAATAAAATTGCATCAATATTGGCATTTTGCTGTAATAGTTGTTGAATGTATTTCTCAACAAAATAATCAGCCCCTTCATTTAAGTGTTCATTATTTTCAATTAAAGGTACCCACATGGGGCAAGCTTGCTGCCAAACGGTTACTTCAGGAAAAAATTTTTGTATTTCAATAGGGTATGATTGTGAAAGCACTGTGCCTTGTGTTCCCAAAATACCAATTTGCTTTGAAAGAGAAAATTGGCCAATAATTTCGGCGGTTGGCCTAATTACCCCTACTACCCTTTTATTAGGAGCCAATACAGGTAAATCTTTTTGTTGAATAGTGCGCAATGCCTTGGCAGATGCTGTATTGCAAGCCAAAATAACCAAGGAACACCCTTGTTCAAAAAACCATTTTACGCATTGCAAGGTATAATGATAAACTGTTTCAAAACTTCGGGATCCATAAGGAGTTCGAGCATTATCGCCTAAATACAAATAATCGTATTGCGGTAATAAAGCAGAAATTTCTTTTAAAATGGTTAATCCTCCATAGCCGCTATCGAAAACCCCAATGGGCCCTTTTTTATCTTGCATAGTTCAAAAGTAAGAAAGCATCTGGGCTTTCTTACAGCGCAGATGCTTTTTTGAATATATTTTTATGGACGAATTTTAATGTTTTACCGGAGCCTTAGCAGGTGACGGGTTTGAAGTACCACTTGTGCTAATACCCAAAGCTTTTATTTGATCTTGGATTTCTTTAGGTAAAGGAATTTTCATTTTTGCCAATACACGTAGTGTTAATTCTTCCGATTTTTCTGCATATAACAAAGCATCGGGCTTAAATACGTAATTGTATTTTTGCTCTGCCATTACTTCCTGAAATGCTTTACCAATAATATCATAAAAAGGTTGCAATAATTGACCTTGTTTTTGCTGCATCATTTGGTTTTGATATTGTTGCCAGTTCTGCAATTTTGCAAATTGATCAGCCAAATCGCGTTGCATAATTGATTTCATGCTTGAATTCATTTTAGCTGAATCAGCTTTAAAAATGCTATCTTTTCTTTTAAACTCACTAATAGCATAATCTCTCTGCTCGTTTAATGAATCGGTCATGTATTGATTCAATAAGGTATCTACTTTTTGAATACCGGGCATTAAAGCTAAAACGTTTTGCTCGTCAAAAATGCCAATTTTAATGTTTTGTGCCATTGAGGTACCCGCCATAACCATAGTCAAACCAAAGGCGGCAACTAATACTATTACTTTCTTCATTTTTTTTGTTTTATAGGTTGTTTTTTGTTTGCTTTTTGTAAAAAATTTTATGGTTTAATACCCAAAACGCGGAGCACGTCATCGCTCTTATCTAATTTTGGGTCGACAAATATAACGGTAATTCCTTCACTTTTATCCAATACAAAATCATAAGCTTTTTCCACTGCAATTTTTTGAATAGCATTGTAAACTTTGTCTTGTATGGGTTTAATCAAACGTTGTCTTTCTTTAAATACATCACCATCGTAACCAAAACGTTTTTTTTGTAAATCGCGTACTTCTTTTTCTTTGTTAAATAATTCTGCTTCACGTTTATTTTTAAGTTCATCACTTAACATTACCTGCTCTGCTGCATAATTCTTATACATTTGGTCAAGTGCGGCTTGTTTATCATCAATTTCTTTTTGCCATTGCTCGCTAATTAATTGAATTTGTTTGTTAGCCTGAATATATTCGGGCATTTTATTTAAAATATACTTTGTATCAATTACTGCATAGCGCTGTGCGTTTACAAACATGGTGCTTAGTAAAAAGCAACTTATCATCAATAGCAATATTTTTTTCATAACAGGTTAATTGTATTGTATGCCAAAAAATAATTGGTTTGAATGGTTTCGCACAAATTAAATGAATTCATTTGAAAGTTATTCAGGTTCAAATCCTAACATAAAGGTAAATCTAGAAATATCCTTAAGACTTGCACCTGGTGTATAACGGTCTAAACCAATACCATAGTCAAATCCTAACAATCCAAACATGGGTAAGAAGAAACGCATACCCACACCAACTGAACGACGCAACTGGAATGGATTATAATATTTCAAATCGTACCAACCATTGGCTGCTTCGAAGAACGATTCGGCGTAAATAGTACTACTTGGATTTAAACTTAACGGATAACGCAACTCGGCCGTATACTTGTTAAACATGGTAAAGTATTGGCTTGCTCCGGTTTGGTCGGGATTAATGCGAGGATTAGAACTTTCATAAACCGGGTAACCACGTTGCGAAATGATGTCGTATCCAATTAATGCATATTGGTTGCTTAAACCGGCATCACCCAACTGAAAACGTTCAAACGGCGAAATTTGTAATTGCGGGTTGTAACGGCCCAAAAATCCAAACTTAGCAGCCAACTTCAACACAAACATTTTGTTGTGGTCTTCGCCGGTACCCTTGCTTAAAGGCACGTACCATTCTCCGTTAAAACGCCATTTATGGTATTCAATAAAATTATATGGATCGTTTTGATAAACAACGGATGGGTTAAATAACGAATAAGGTGGTGTTACTGCTAAGCTAGCCAAGAAGGTTGAACCCGAAGTTGGGAACATGGGTTGGTTAACCGATGAACGCTGTAGTGCCACTTTAAAGTTAAAGTTGTTGGAAATACCATTATTAAACAAAGTACCATCGCGTAATTTTAACTGTTGGCTTATAGCATAGTTTACCAATTGATAACGTGTATAGTTCACAGAAAATGAAAGTGAAAAATAGTCGTCGGGCCAAGTTAGCTGTTTACTATAGGCAACAGATGCACCGGTTGTTTTTAAGAAAGAACGTCCGGCAGCTGCAGCAGTATACGTTCCTGTAAGCGGATCGTAGGCATTGGCGAACTTGGTATCATAAATAGAAAAAGTTAGGGCGTTGCGTTTTTTACCGCCTACCCAAGGTTCAGTAAATGAAAAGTTATAAGAACGGAAAGCACGACCATTACTTTGTACCCTAAAGCTAAGTTTTTGACCATCACCCATGGGTAAGGGATCCCAAGCTTTTTTGCTGAAAATATTTTTAATTGAGAAGTTATTGAAAGAAACGCCCACTGTTCCGGTTAACCCAATAGCCCCCCCCCAACCGGCACTTAACTCCAGCTGATCGCTCGATTTTTCTTCTAAAGTATAATTGATATCAACTGTTCCATCATCGGGATTGGGCACAGGGTTAATGCCAATTTTTTCCTGGTTAAAATAATTTAATTGGGCAATTTCACGCTGAGAGCGAATTAAATCGGCACGGCTAAATTTTTCGCCCGGAATGGTACGCAATTCCCTGCGTATTACATATTCCTTTGTTTTATCATTTCCAGCAATACGTACATTTTTAATAGTAGCCTGCGGACCTTCTACCATTCTAATTTCATAATCAATAGTGTCATTATAAACAGCAGTTTCAACAGGATCAGCACGGAAAAACAAATAACCATTATCTAAATACAAACTACTAATATCCGCACTACCATCGGGTGCACCACCACCTTTACCCAAACGCTTGTTTAAAATTTCCATGTTATAGGTATCCCCTTTCTTAATACCAAGAATTACCGATAAAATTGAATCGGAATAAATGGTATTCCCTCTCCAGGAAATATTGCCAAAATAATATTTATGTCCTTCACTTACCTGAATATCAATATCTAAATTACCTTTTGAGTTTTTAAACACCTGGTCGCGGGTAATTTGCGCATCGCGATAACCAATTGAGTTATAATAGTCTATAATGGCATCTTTATCTTCATTATACTTTTTTTCGTTGTATTTGGCAGAAACGAATGGTTTTACCCGGATGTAGGGCGAGAGCACTTTACGCGTATCGGTAAAGTTCAGGAAGCCTTTATCGTGCATGTATTGTTGAAAAGAGTAGGGTTTGGGTTTAATGAAACCATTAGTATCAATAGATGGAAATAAAGTAAGATGCCCTTTTTCTTTGGTTCCTTTCATTTGTTGCTTCAGTTTAGAAGCATCTACATTTTCATTACCTGCAAAATAAATATCGCTAATCTTAATTTTTCCGCCACGATCAACCAGAAATACCAAATCCATGGAATTGGAGCGGGTAGAATCTTTAATTTCCTGAATAGTTACATGAGCGTTTTGATAACCTTTATCAAAAAAGTATTTTCGAATAGCTTCAGAAGCGGTACGCTTCATATTTTCGGTTACAACCCTTCCCGGTACCAAACCTGTTTTAGAGTTTAAATCGTCAATAGCTCCTTTTCCAATGCCTTTAAAATAAAATTTTGATAAACGAGGACGCTCAGTTACATTAATTTCAATGTCTATATTAGTACCATGCAGTTTGGTAATATAAATTTCTACATTAGAAAAATAGTTTTGACTCCACAACTTATTAATAGCACGGGAAAAATTATCGCCGCCGGGAATTACTACCTCATCGCCTACATTTAAACCGGATATGGAAATTAGCAAATTTTCATCGAAATATTTGTTGCCGGTTACTTTTATAGATTCAATTTTATATTTTTTAGGTGTTTTTTGATTGAAAATATTAATCAAATCGGCGTCAATAGATGTAATAGTCGTATCAGCCTTTTGTTGGGCAAACACAGACAGGTGAAAGCAACTAAGAAAAAAAGCAAGTGTCAAAAGCTTAAGCGTTTTCTGCATCCGAATAGGGTTTTTTGGTATGGTTGCCGATCTATTGTACCATAAAAAAGTAGCATTAGACAGTTGTTTCAGCATATATTAATTGGAGCAAATTAAAGGGAATAATTGTAAGTGTTTGTTAAATTGACCGTAAAATTTATTAGTAAAGTGCATTAAATTTTTATTTGTGTAATTCTTCCGCTTTAATTTGTTGGCTAATTTTTCCAAAACGGCGTTCCCTATTTTGAAAATCAATAATGGCTTCATATAAGTTTTCTTTTCTAAAGTCGGGCCAACGGGTATTGGTAAAATATAATTCAGCATAAGCCAACTGGTATAATAAAAAATTGCTAATTCTGTATTCGCCACTGGTGCGAATCATTAATTCGGGATCGGGTAAATTACTAGTGCTTAAATATTGTTGTAGTGTATCTTGAGTAATGGTTTCCGGTTCAATTTTACCTGCTTTTACATCTTTGGCAATGTTTTTAACCGCATTAACCAATTCCCAGCGGCTGCTATAGCTTAAAGCCATAACCAAGTTAAGGCCAGTATTGGCAGCAGTAAGGTCAAGCGCTTCCTGTAAAGCATTTCGGGCAAAATCAGGTAGCATGCTTAATTCACCAATTACATGCAATCGAATATTGTTTTTACAAAGAGTGGGCACTTCATTACGAATGGTTTCAACCAATAAAGTCATTAGGCCTTCTACTTCCGGCTGAGGTCTGTCCCAATTTTCTGTACTAAAGGCATACAGCGTAAGGTATTCAATTCCCAATTCAGCACAGCCTTCTACAATGTTGCGAACACTTTCAACCCCATGAAAATGACCATACAAGCGCTCCTGGCCTTTTTCTTCGGCCCAACGCCCGTTTCCATCCATAATAATAGCGATATGGCGGGGTAATTTAGTTTTATCAATTTGTTGCAGCAAAGCAGGCATGAAACACCTTTTACAATTTGTAGCGGCAAATGTATGGAAAGCAATGGTATTGCAAATAAAAATATGGCGCCCCGGTTAATGTTTTTGTATTTGCTAATTCTTAGTTTAAATTTTCAGCAAATTTTAATTTTATTGGCTTTAAAGGGCCAATTAAAATTTTAATGGGTTGGGCATTTATAGGATTGAATATTGAAAGATACCCCTATTTGCAATGAAACATAAGAGTCGTTTTTTAAACTGGTGCCACGCTGGCGACCTTTTATTCCAATAACTGTTCCGGTTTCATAGCTACGATCTTGCAATAAAAACCAAGTTGTGGGATTTCCATTGGCATCTACTGCCGGAAAGGCATCTGGTGCATACGTAGTACTAACATCGTCAATATAGTCGGTAGAGGTAAATCTGTAGGTTACTTCTGCAAAAACATTCATTTTTTCATTTAAAGCATATTTGGCACCAATACCAAATGGTATACACAAAGCAGTAGTGCCATATTGTTTACGATTAGGGTAAAGAGGGCTTCCTTGACCTTCAGTACCTAATGGGCGTAAATAAACTTTTGTGCCGTTTAAATAGGTATAGGGGTTGTAAGAAAATATGCCAACACCTAAACTTACATAAGGAGTAAAACTATATTCAGGCACACCCGGAATGAATTTGAAGAAGTTAAAATCGCCACTTACTGCCATTTCCCAAATGTCGGTGTTAAAGCTAAGGTTACGACGGCGTTGAAAAGGGTTATCACTATACTTATCGGAATAACCTAAAAACAGGTAGTTACCCGAAAGACGAACCCCAACGTAATTATTAATTTGTTTGCGATAGAATAAACCTGCCGCAAATTTGGGTTTATTTAATTTTCCGGTAGGGTTTAAATCGCCAAAGTAATGGTCTAATCCAATTGATGCACCAAATTCTCCATCATGCACAAAGCTATCATACAATTGAGCTTGTACAGGCAGGGCGAAGAAGATGAATAAGGCAAATAGCAGCCAATATCTTTTAATCATTAAGTGGTTGTATTTCCGAATGTAAATATAAATGCAAAGTATTTCATTTTATCATAAAATAACTTTATCAAGTGTTAATTTCTTTTATCAAGCCCCCAGGTAAGTTTGTTATGCAGGGTTGAAAGGAAACTGTTTTCATTTAAACGAATAAGGTTTACATAAAATTTTTCCTTACGTATGGCAATTTGTGTGTTAATGTCAACAATTTCTTTGCGGGCATCTAAGGCACAAATAAATTGGTCAGTTCTGCCTTCCACTTCAAATGAAATGACACTGGTATCGGCAACCACAATGGGCCGTACATTTAAATTATGAGGCGCAACAGAGGTAATAACAAAACTGGGAGAATCAGGATATAAAATAGGCCCGTTACAACTCATATTATAGCCTGTTGAACCGGTGGGCGTTGCAATAATTAAACCATCGGCCCAATAAGTATTTAAAAACTCACCATTTAAATAAGTATGAATTTTAATCATTGGCGAAGTATCACGTTTATGAATTGAGAATTCATTTAAAGCGAAGGGTGCATTATTGAATAGTGGCACATTTGCGTCAATATGCAATAAACTTCTTTTATCTACCACAAATGTTCTATTCAGCAAAGCATCAACTGCACTTAATAAATCATCGGGACCTATACTAGCCAAAAATCCCAAACGACCAAAATTAATGCCCAATATTGGAATGTTGGTATTTCTTATTAATGTTACCGCATCCAGCATGGTGCCATCGCCCCCTAAACTAATGAGACATTCAACTTCTGCATCAAAATCCTCAGCACTTTCAAAGGCGGCAATGTGTTTCAACAAATCGTCTGGCAGATTAATCCTATTCATTAAAGGGCGGTAAATTAATATGCCAATTTTATGTTGCACCAATAGTTGAACCAATTGTTGCAAGGGATTACCCTGCTCAATGTCTAAACCACGGCTATAAATAGCTACTTTCATGTGTAATTAGTTTGTAATAGCAATTTTGCGCACTTTTACAGATTGCTACTTAAACGCTTTGTATACGCATTTTGATATACCGAATTGGTTTTAAATTTTGCTTTACTTTTTTAAAAACCATTATTTGCATGCAAATATAGCCCTTTGCCCCCGAGTTGATTAAAGCTATATTCTAGACGAAAAACAAAATCGTAAATGGACACAATATCTAAACCAAAACCCCATGTGTGCAGTAATTTATTGTTCAACAAATTGTTGTTAATGTATGGGTTGTAAGCATAACCAACATCAGTATAAATTTTGGCATAAAAACGAAATGGAATTTTATCGTGGGTTTTGCTTTTAATCGGGTTTTTAAAAATGTATTTTAAAAACTGGTGATTTAATGAAAAATGTGCTAAGCCCCCCGCCATTCCATCGGCCACATAATATTCAAGCCCGGGCATTTGGTAACTGCCATAACCTAATAAAGCCTGACTAAAAAAATAAGGATTGTAGGGGAATTTAATGGTGGCAGAAGCATCGGCCACTATAAAAGTTTTGGGCAAAATAGGTTTTGCAAATAATCCATATAAACCCACTTGCCACATGTTGGTAGTTTTGTCAATACCGCGTTTATATAAGCTGGCTTGTGCCTGCCATCCCTTGCTGGGATAAACATTGTAATCTGTATTAAAGTATTGATACAAGTAAGTAAAATCAATGTATTTAACCTGAGTTGCACCATTAGGGAAGAACATTGGGTTTAAGGCAGCAACAGTATCTGCTATATTATCACTATCATATGAAACACGAAAATAATGCCGTTGAAACTGATCGGGACGGTAGGAGTAAGTAGCATCAACCCTGTAAAATGTTCGAGCGTAGTTATTATCGTTTTTAAAAAACAATTGCTGGTTTGCTAAGCTGGTAGCATAATTAACCTCGCGCTGGTTAGAATAGCCAAAACCTACATTAATACCCTGTTTCAAGCCTTTATCAAAAAAAGGTAGGTTATAACGAAGTGCTACTTGTTGGTTGTAGCCATTAATTAACCAAATATTTAAATTATCGTTTTGTCCGGTAAAATTGTTGTAATTAAACTTTATACCATAATTCACTCTACTTAAACTTCGGTTTTGTTGCACCCACCATTCATTAAAGTTTCTATCAACTAATCTAAAATAAGGCAAGGGTAAAAAATACAGCCTTTCTTTCACCCGAATATGAATAAAAGCAACATTGCCTTGCAGTCTATCTACATAAACACTATCATCAACAAACAAACCGGTGTTATAAATTAATTGTTTCGATTCAATTAATTTTTGAGACAATTGGTCTGGTGCAACGCGGTCGCCTTTTTTTAAAGTAGCTTCTCGTAAAATGATGTAGTCTTTGGTTTTTTTATTCCCAAAAATGGAAATACCGCCAATAATGTATTCAATAGGTTGTTGTAAGGAGTCAGAAATTTGTGCCTGCGTAGGTAAATAACTGCATAATAAAATTACAAGGCACCAATAGCGCATAATAGCAAAAAATGTGATTTTTGGGCGGTAAAAGTAAGGTTTAACTGCTATTTGTTGGAAAACGCAGGAAAAATTAACAACAAGGGGGCACCGTTCAGTTTTAAATGAATGCAGAAAGGATGCCTAAACATTTAAATAATTCATTAGGTTGTTGTAATTGTCCTTCAACTCATTTGTGTACCATTCATCGCCTAAATAATATAGCACATTGTATTCATAGCGTTGAAAAGTAGCTACCACATCACTTATTTCCGTTTTGTTTATTTTAATGATAACATCTAATAACCCGTTGTTGCTATTGATGCTAGAGTTTAACTGCGTAATAAATGCATCATTTGTTTCTACCAAGCGGTTAATTTCTCCGAAGGAATATTCTTTTCTTTCCATTTGCAAAACAATGATACCACCGGGAAGTTCTATGCCGGTATAATGGGCAGTAGCCTGCAACAAATCAATTGTTGTTACAATTCCATCTAAATTATTTTCAGTTGTTACTACCGGAACTAAAGTAAGGTGGTTTAAAGAAGCAATCTTTACAGCAGTAAAAATAAAGTCAGTATTTAAAATAGCTGCCGGAATGAATTCATCTATTAATTCAGTAAGTTCAGAGTCTTTTGAAACTGAAGCCAAAGAATCGCGATTCAGAATGCCTACAAATATGCCATTACTACAAACCGGCCAATGTTCAACAAAATAATCTGTCATTAAACCAACAGCTTGTTTAGCCGTATCGGTTAATTGCAGAATGGGATAATATGTGCGTTTATATTCCTGAACCAACATACCGATTAATTTAACCAAAAAAGCTATTTCTGAAACTAACGTATTTGAGCGGCAGATTGTTTTGTTTTAGCTAAAAAAGCCTCTAATATTTTATTGAATTCATCGGGTACTTCCATCATAGGTGCATGTCCGCATTTATCAATAAAATGCAATTCACTATTGGGTATCAGCTTATTGAATTCCTGGCCCACAAACGGAGGAGTAATGGTGTCATTATTACCCCAAATAAGTAAAGTGGGCTGTTTAATTTGGTTCAATTCTTCGCCTAAATTGCTTCTAATGGCACTTTTAGCCAAAGCAATAATTTTAATAACTTTTAACCGGTTATTGGTAATTTCGAACACTTCATCTACCAATTCCTTGGTTGCCATTGCCGGATTGTAAAAAGTTAACTCGGTTTTTTTTCTAATATATTCGTAATCGCCACGTTTGGGGTAGCTATCGCCCATACCATTTTCAAAAAGTCCTGAACTGCCTGTAAGGGTTAATGTTTTAATTTTTTCGGGATGTTTTAAAATATGCACTAAGGCAACGTGGCCACCTAAGGAATTTCCTAAAAGATTAATATTTTCATAACCACGCATTTCAATAAACTTATGTACAAATTTGGCCAAGCCATGAACGGTGGTATGGAATATATCCAGTTCAAATAAGGGTAAAATAGGTACAATAACTTTGTGGGTTTTGCGAAAGTGTTCAACTAAATCGGAAAAATTACTTAACGCACCAAACAGGCCATGTAGTAATAGTAATGGTTCACCCTCGCCTTCTTCGAGAAACTTAAACTTTTCTATTTGATGTAATTCGTACTTCATGTTGCTTTTCTTAACCAAATGCTACTACGTGTTTATTTACAAATAAAAGCAAATTATATGGAAAAAACCAAGTTTAGCCGTTTTGAATGCCGTTTTTTGCTGATAATTATTCAGCTAAGTTATTGTATTCCTATTGGTATTGTGCAGTTTACAAAATTTAATTGAAAAAGTTTGAGAAAACCTGAATAATTACCACCTACCAAACGGATTGTAACCTTTGCAAACTGTTTTCCAAAAACGGCACAACTGATGCTGCTTTATGTAGCAAAGCGGGAACATATGCCTGTATAAAACCTAATGTTTTAGAAGATTCTCGTACCTGGCTATTTAAAATAGGTAATTGCGTGGCATAAAATATAATAATAGCACCAATGCTAACATACATAAATACGTATAATGCTGCACCCAAAACTTTGTTTAACATACCCATCCACAGCATTTCCATAGTGCGCTGTAATACATTCGCCAACAAATGAATAACAATAATTACTGCTATAAGTACCAATAAAAAAGCAATGAAACTTAACCAACGTGTTGTTAAGGCAGTTTGCGCTTTCAGCCAAATGGCCACCCATTCAAAGGTTTTAAATGCTACAACCAAACCAACTATTAAAGCAATGATTGAAAATATGGCTAAAACAAAGCCACGCTTTACACCCTTGTAAATGCCCAATAAACATAAAATAAGCATCAACACATCTATTAGCATAAATACATATTTAATCCTTGTTAATACATGATACAGCCAATAAATGTGCCAATGCTAGCATATTGAGAATGGGTTGGTTATTGTAATAATTCTTTTACACAAGCAGCAATGGCTTTACCATCTGCCTGACCAGCTAATTGCTTAGATGCTACACCCATTACTTTACCCATTTCGGCTGCAGAAGTTGCACCTACTGTACTAATAATTTGCTGAACTGCTGCTTTTAATGCTTCAGGTGATAATTGTTGGGGTAAAAACTTTTCTATAACGGTAATTTCTTCCCACTCTTTGGTGGCTAAATCAGCGCGGTTTTGCTGTTGGTATATCTCTAATGAGTCTTTTCTTTGCTTCACTAATTTTTGCAAAAGTTTTAATTCTGCTTCGGCTGAAATTTGACCATTGGCGCCGGGTTCCGTTTTCGCTTTAATAATTTCAGCTTTTATGGCACGTAATCCACGTAATAAAGCCTCATCTTTCGCTTTCATGGCCTCTTTCATTTCAGCCATAATTTTTTCTTCCAAGTTCATAAAAAAAGTTTTTAATGCGTTAAACCAATTTATTTTGTTCCATTTGTAATTGGCGGAATTTTTGGTAAAAGTTTTTGGCAAAGGTTTTCATTTCCTCTACCAGTTCTTTATGCTGAGTAGCACGACCAAAAGTATCGGCCATTGACATTAGGTTTTGATAATAAAAATCGGCCATTTCATCAACCATCATGTCCTTGGTCCATAAGTCAATACGCAGGGCACTTTTATCCATACCATCCCAAAATGCCAACATCATGGCTTTAGCTTGTTGCCAATCTTCGGCAGTACTATCGGTTGCCCGCCATTGAATCTTTGAAGGAATTTTATCGGTATCTAAGTTTACTTGAATTTGAATGTCGGATTGATGCATACGAATACTGTATTGAAGTTAAAAGCGCAAAAGTACAATAATCGTTTGAAGTGCCATATAGAATAGCCGGCAGCCACAAAACTATTTTGCTGCAATGTTTACCATAGCCTCCCAAAATTGTTGGGCACTATTATCCCAATTAAATTGAGCTGCCCTTTGTTTACCCGCTGCAATTAATTGAGATCGTTTTATTTCATCTTTGTACATCAAAATCATTTGCTGTGCCAGTGCTTCCACATTATCCGGTGCAGCCATTAAAGCAGCATCGCCTGCAATTTCCGGTAAACTGCCTGCATTACTGCAAATTACAGGTGTTTCACTTTGCATAGCCTCAATAACAGGAACACCAAATCCTTCAAAAAAGGAAGGATATATCAATGCATAAGCCGAAGCCATTAGCGCCTGTAATACTTCATCACATACATAATTCATTATCACCACATCGTTGCGGTGTTTGTAAGTTTCTATTTTATTCATTACCGCTTCATAATCCCAGGCAAGCCTTCCCACCACAATTAATTTCATGTTGCTTTTTTGCCATCTTTTAAAAATGGTAAAGGCTTTTAATAAGTTCATTAAGTTTTTTCTGGGATGAATACCCCCCACAAATAAAAAGTATTCGCAACCTTCAGCATATTGTGCTTTTACCTGCTGTTTTTCATCAAAAGAAAGCGGTTGAAAACCCGGCTTGGCAGCATTATAAATCACTGATGTTTTCGCTGCCGCATTAGGATAATGCTGAACAATATCGGCCTTAGAAAACTCTGACACCGTAATAACCTTTGCTGCTTTTTTTAAAAACTTGGGGGTATAAAACCGATAGTAATACAAATGATGTTTAGGAATAAAATCGGGATAATGTTTAAAGGCCAAATCGTGTACCACCAATAATTGTGGTATTTTAGAGGTTAACGATGCAAATCCATAAGGCTGTATCCAAACTTGCGGCGCATATTTTTTCAGAGCCAAAGGTACTTTTACATCGTACCAATATTTAAATGAAAGTGCATGCCTTGCTTTTGGACTAACTACTAACGGTAATATATTGTCGGAAGTAATAAAAGACGCGTCATAGGGCCTATCAAATACATAAATGAATTGCGTTTCCGGATGTTGCTGCACCAGTCGCTTAAATATTTCATGCACATAATTTCCATACCCTTCCATTGCATTGGGTTGTAAAAAAAGTGCATTTAAAGCCACACATTTCATAGTTACCGATTTACTCTTCTTAGCCTACTTTAATATTCGTAAAACCCCTTCCCTGTTTTTTTACCTAATTGTTGCAATGTTAGTTTTTGTTGCTGCAATGCAGAGGGTTGCAAACGGGTTGGTTTACCCAAAGCCTCCCAAACAATGCAACTTACACCGTAATTAATGTCAATACCAATTAAATCCATTAGCTTAAACGGCCCCATTTTAAAGCCCGATGCTTCCATAATTTCATCAACTTGCTCAACTGTTGCCAATCCTTGTTCTACCAACCGCAATGCTTCTAAATAATAGGGCCTTGCAACTCGGTTAACAATGAAGCCCGGAGCGTCATTACAAAGTACCGGTGTTTTACCTAATTGTTTGCTTAACGCCATTAAGGTATCTATAATTTCTGGAAGTGTATGAGTGCCTTTTATTACTTCAACCAACTGCATAATGGTAGCAGGGTTAAAGAAATGTAAGCCTGCCAATAATTCCGGCTTTTTAATTGCCTTCGCTAGTGCATTAATGGATATGGAAGAGGTATTGCTTGCTAAAATGCAATTATTACTATTTATTGCTAACAACTGATTAAATAATGAGGCCTTGGCTTCTTGTTGTTCAACAATGGCCTCAATAATAACAGGGGCTTTACAGTTTTGTATTTCATGCGTAAACTGTAGACTATTGAAAATATCTGTTACTTGTTGTGCATCTAGTTTGCCTTTTTGTTGCAGTAAGTTTAAATTTTTAGCAATACCATCACGACTTTTGGCTAATACTGCTTCATTTACCTCAAACACAATGGTTTGTATGCCTTTTTGTGCACACAACTGTGCAATACCACTGCCCATGGTACCTGCACCACAAACTGCTATGGTTGTAATTGTTTGCATAGAACTTGCAAGATAAATACAATAATTTTATTAACCCATCTTGAATGCTTTTACGAAATGTTGGTAATTTTACCGCATGGCTGCACAACAGTTAGATTTATTTGGAAACCCGGTTCCTGAAAATAACGGAAAAGGCAAAGTAATTTTTGCCAACAACCAAATTCAGGTAAAAATTAAACAAAAAACGGCTCCTGTAAGTTCACCTGCTGTTGAAACAACAAACACCACGGATGCACAAAATACTGAAATAGTCTCAACCGCCAATGCCCTACCGTTGGTAGAGACCAATAAATCCAAACGGGGAAGAAAATCGCATAAAGTATTATTAACTTCGGCAGAAGCCATTCAGTTACCTGACGATGCTACATTGCAGCAAAAATTATATCATCCTATTGGTGATGTTGCCAAGTGGTTTAATGTTACCACCTCCTTAATTCGTTATTGGGAAAATGAATTTGATATTTTAAAACCGAGAAAAACCCGAAAAGGAGACAGGTTGTTTCGTTTTGAAGACATAAAAAACATTGCCCTGATTTATTATTTACTACGCGATAAAAAACTAAGTATTGAAGGCGCTAAACAATATTTAAAAGCCAATAAAAATAAAGCTAACCAACAATTTGAATTGGTACAATTACTGGAAAAAATGCGTAGTTTTTTATTGGAAATTAAAACCAATTTAGAAAGTTAGTCATGATGCATTGTCGCTAATATTCTTTACATGCACCTCTGTATTAGCTGCAGCCAAATCAATACCCAGATCCTGTACTTTTTGAATACCGAACAAATTTACTCCTTCACACAATAATAAAAAATCACTGTATTCCTGTGGCATCTTTACATAATATAATGCACTAATAATGTGGGCCTTTTTTCCGGCATCCACCAAATTAACCATACAACTGGCAACTTGCGAATTTTGTTGTAAATACGCACGAATAGCATTTAATAAATCTTGTATTTGTTGTGAAGTGGTGGTTAATCCCAACTCCATGCGCAATTCAGCCATACGTTGAGTAGTAAGGGTAACATTATCTACCACACTATCTACCATTTGTTTATTTGGAATGGTTAACAGTGTTTTTCCGGCGGAACGAATTTTAGTACTACGTAACCCTATTTTTTCAACCGTTCCGGAAAAGCTTTGCACTTTCACAAAATCGCCTACCCGAAAAGGTTTATCAAAGAATATAATAAATGAAGCAATTAAGTTTTCAATACTTTCTTTTGTAGCAAATGCAACAGCTGCGCCCACTAAACTTAGTCCGGTTAACAATCCGCTTATATCACGATGAAAAGAAAACTTCAAAACCATTAACATACCCCCCAAAACCAATAATACTTTCAAAAAATCTTTAAAGAAGAACAAAATTTGTCGATCGGCGGCTTCTTTTGATACGAGTGCTTTATCAGCCATTAATAAAGCAACAAAATCTATTACCCTAAGGCAAAGCCAAATAAATACAATAATGAGCGATGCATTGGTTAAACTGTCAATCGCTTCAAAAAAGGTAACTTTATAAATGTGAAAATCAAACTCTTTCGGAAAGTTTAAAGCATCAAAAGCTGTAAAGGCAATGAATAAGAATAAAAACAATTCTAAAGGCGGCAGAATCAGGCTGATGAATGCATCGCGGTGATTGACCTTGCCTTTTCTTGAAAAAATACGATAAATAATACGGGCTAAATATTTAGAAATAAATCGTTTTATCAGCAACGCAAAAAGAATGGTAGCCAATACTATCAAATAACTGCGTATGCTATTGCCCCAAAATATTTGTTGTAAAAACTGCCTCATAGTAATTGTAAAACTACATGGAATAAATTATACAAGTATATTGATTGCATGAAATTTTGAATATGCTAACAATATTTAAATTCAATATGAGGTTAAGTAATAGTGGGGTATTTCGTCAATTATTCTTCCCATTTTTTTAAATCTACCTTTGTGCCATCAAACACAGCATAGGTAAAATATTGAATCCAATCGCCAAGATTAATGTAATGGCTATTATCATTCAACGCAAAATCAATAGGCAAGTGACGGTGACCAAAAATAAAATAGTCGTAATGGTGTTTGGTCAACATTTCTTTACAATAAGTAATAAGCCACTCGTTTTCTTCACCAAGAAAATGATCTTCGCTGCTACCGGTTTTAGCTCGGCTTTTTCTGCTTAAATAATTTGCTAAACCTATACCCCAGGTTGGGTGCAACTGCCCAAATAACCATTGGCATAAACGGTTACGAAATATTTTTTTGATAAACTTATAACCATAATCTCCGGGACCTAAGCCATCACCATGGCCTATATAAAAAGTTTTACCATTCCATTGATATACTTTGGGTTCAAAGTAAACCGGTATGTTCAGCTCTGTTTGAAAATAATCTTTCATCCACATATCATGGTTACCCACAAAAAAATGTATCGGAATACCTGCATCGGTTAATTCTGCCAATTTACCTAATAAACGTGTATAACCTTTGGGTACTACCGTTTTATATTCATACCAAAAATCAAAAATATCGCCAACAATAAAAATTTCAGCAGCTTCGTCTTTAATATTATTTAAGAATGCCACCACTTTTTTTTCACGCACCAAACTGTCGGCATAATTAGGCGCTCCTAAATGAAAATCGGAAAGAAAGAATATTTTTTTATTGGGAAAATCGTTCATGTTGTTGAGCATAAAAAGGGTTTAACCTGCCGCATCTACCAAAAAACAAAATACTTCTTTGGGCCCATGTACACCTACAACTAAGGTTTTTTCAATATCGGCAGTACGACTGGGTCCGGTAGCAAGGCTTACCAACGATGGCCAATTGCCGTTATACTTCGTATTTATTAATTGCAATCCATCTTTCACATCAAACACTAATTGGTGTGTGTATGCAACACAAATGTGAACAGGCGCGTAAACACTTACTGTACGCCCACTTTCGCCGGCACTGCTTAATAATATACTGCCTGTTCGGGCAATTAAACTTTCACAACCTGTTATGGCTGCTGCACAATTATGTAAGTCGTTACTTTGAAGATGATTAAACCCGTTTTGTTGTAAGGTGTTTATCCATTGCTGTTCATTACAAAACAGTTGCGGCCAATTACGTGTATTAACTAAAGTTTGTAATTGTTGTACCAGTTCCTGATGGTTGGCACAAAATGAAAAGCGACCGGATAATTGCGTAAAGTTTTCAGCAAATAATAATTCTAAATCATCGGGTTTAACAAACTCCGGATCACTGCCTTCTGTTTCCGGAAAGGGAACAGGCACCGGTTGCGCCAGTGCCTGCCGTATTTTTTTTAGTATGTTTTCTTTTGCAGAAGATACCTTCATGGTTTATGCATCTTTTTGTTCTGCCTCGTTATTACCTGATATACCATCACCGGAAACCGCGGGTATATTGGTAGGAGGAACACCGCCAATGGGATCAGGTTCAACGGGGTTATCTAAAATTTTCTTTTCATCAAATGGTCGTTTACCTATCAGTTCTTCCACATCACTTTTGTGTAGCACCTCTTTATCTAATAAAGCTTTGGCTAATTTTTCAACTTCAGCTTTTTTCTCGGTTAGTAAATCGAGTGTTTTTTTGTAAGCCTCATTAATAATATTGCGAACAGCTTCATCAATCATTTTTCCGGTTTCTTCACTATAAGGTTTAGTGAAGGTGTTTTCCTGAGCAGGATCATAGAAACTTACATTACCAATTTTATCATTCATTCCATAAACAGTAACCATGCTGTATGCAATGCGCGTTACTTGTTGTAAATCGTTTGAGGCACCGGTTGAAATTTTACCAAAGAAAATTTGTTCAGAAGCCCTACCGCCTAATGTCATACAAATTTGATCCATCAATTGGTCGGTGCTGTATAAGTATTGTTCTTTGGGTGTGTATTGCGCATATCCTAAAGCAGCTGTACCACGTGGTACAATGGTTACTTTTAACAATGGATAAGCATATTCCAGGAACCAACCGCAAATAGCATGACCGGCTTCGTGGTATGCAATAATTTCTTTTTCGTGTGGAGCAATAATTTTGTTTTTCTTTTCCAATCCGCCAATAACTCTATCAATGGCGTCCTGAAAATCAATCATTTCAACTGCAGTTTTGTTTTTGCGTGCTGCAATTAAAGCGGCTTCGTTACAAACATTAGCAATATCGGCACCGGCGAATCCGGGGGTTTGTTCAGCCAATTTATAGATATCTAAACTTTCTGATACTTTAATAGGTGCTAAGTGTACTTTAAAAATGGCTTCACGGCCTTTTAAATCAGGTTTGTCAATAGTTATTTGCCTATCAAAACGACCGGGACGTAATAAAGCACTATCTAATACATCGGGGCGGTTAGTGGCAGCTAAAATAATGATACCAGAATCACCACCAAAACCATCCATTTCAACCAACAATTGGTTCAAAGTATTTTCACGCTCATCATTGCTCATAATGGCATTTCTTCCACGAGCACGACCAATAGCATCAATTTCATCAATAAAAATAATACAAGGTGCTTTTTCGCGGGCCTGCTTAAATAAATCGCGAACACGGCTTGCACCCACACCTACAAACATTTCTACAAAATCACTACCACTTAGGCTAAAGAAAGGTACTTGTGCTTCACCAGCCATTGCTTTTGCCAAAAGTGTTTTACCTGTTCCAGGAGGACCAATTAACAAGGCACCTTTGGGAATTTTACCCCCTAAGGCAGTATATTTTTTTGGATTTTTCAAGAAATCTACTATTTCCATTACTTCTACCTTAGCTTCATCTAAACCTGCCACATCGCCAAAGTTGATGTTGACTTTAGCGCCTTTATCAAACAAAGTAGCTTTTGATTTTCCGATACTGAAAATACCACCGGCACCACCGGCACCACCGGCGCCACCACCCATTTTACGCATAAACAATATCCATACCCCAATTACTAAAGCCATTGAAATTAGCGTGCTGAAAATAGGGCCGCCAAACCAGTCGGCATCATCGGTTGGGTAGGTTGGAACTTGTTGTACTTCTGGATGAGCTTTATAGAATTGATCCATTTGATCGTTAAACACTTTCCAATCGGTTACCTTAAATTCAAACACCGGCACATTTTTAAAGTCGGCAGGATTTAATTTACGCTTGAATTTTTCTTCATAAAAGGGTTTGGTAAGACTATCGGGTTTAATGTAAACACGGACCAATTCTTTATTTCTAACTAAATCTAATTTTTCAACATCACCTTTAGCCAACATATTTTGCTCCATGTCTTGTTGGCTAATTTTTGCTGATTCGGGTGTAAACCTTCCCCAAAAAGTGGAACCAATTAAAATGGCAAAAACTATCAGGTAAATCCAATAGATATTGAATTTAGGAGTCTTTTTATTTGGGGTACCGTCACCTTTATCAGAAAATGGAAATTTAGGTTTATTATCTTCTTGTGCCATATAATTTGCGCTTCAATTTTAAGTTTTTCTCTGTCAAAATTAGGGTTATTCTTCGCTGTGTGCCATAGCTGGTGCATCGCTCCACATTTCTTCCAAGCGGTAAAATTTGCGAGCATCGGGCTGCATAATGTGCACTACTATACTTACATAATCAATTAGTATCCAATGAGCTAACTGCTGACCTTCCTGGCGATAAGGCAATTCATCGCAAATTTGTTTTACCTGGTAATCAACAAAGTCAGCTATTGCTTTTACCTGAGTATTACTGCTTGCTTCACAAATAATGAAAAAGTCGGCAACCGCTTCCGGTATACTTCTCAAATCCAGGCTGGTTATATTAGAACCTTTTTTTTCCTGAATGGCGCTAATAATTGTTTTAAAAATTTTTGAATTCCGGTTAAGCCGCGAAACCTTTGATGTTTTTCGGTTATTAATTGCTGAAAGAGGTGCCAATAATCAGATAAATTTTAGTGAAAAAATGAATTTTAGTTGAATATAAATAAAACAATTGAACTTTAAAACAGTTTAACGCAAATTGCAATTTTACTTGAATTGAAGTTGCATTTTATAGCTGTTTGCATACACCAACTTGTTCATTTATATATTTGTGTCAAAAGTAACAATCTTTTGTCATCTAACAGCATTATACCTACCATTGGAGAACGTCTGATTGAACTTAGCAGTATTGATAGCACCAATAACTATGCCCTTCAGTACATTAAAAGCAATTTGGCGGAGCACGGAACAGTAATTTTTGCGCACGAACAAACGGCAGGTAAAGGCCAACGAGGCAAAAGTTGGGTAACTGCACCCAATAGCAACTTAACCTTATCGGCCATTTTAAATATGCGCTTCTTATCGTTACCGCAACAATTTTATTTTAGTGCAGCCATGGCCTTAGCAGTTCAACAATTTTTTAACAATTATACTGCCAACGAAACTGTCATAAAATGGCCAAATGACATTTACTGGAATGACAGGAAGGCAGGCGGTATTTTAATTGAAAACAGCATTTCTGAAAAAGGCATTTGGAATTGGGCTGTGGTAGGTATTGGTTTAAACATTAATCAAACCCAATTTCCTGATTGGTTACCGAATCCCGTTGCGCTAAAACAAATTACCGGCAAAACATTCAATTGCAAATCATTAGCCATTGAGCTTTGCTATTATTTACAAACTTATTTTGCACTGCTCCAAACTGAAAATTTTCAGCACATTTTAGCATTATACAACCATAATTTGTATAAAAAAAACTGCCAAGTTACTTTGAAAAAAAACAATGAGTTGTTTGAAACCAACATTATTGGCGTGAATGCAGAAGGACAATTAATTACAAAACGAATTGAAACTACCCAGTTGTTTAGTTTTGGCGAGATAGAATTGGTTATTCCTAAAAAAAAATAGCTTAATGATGAGTTTTACTTTTGCCGATTTTGTAGGCTTTACGGGAGTATTATTGTTACTATTAGCATATTTTATGCAATTGAGTAATATTATAAAAAAAGATAGCAACTGGTATATCGTTTTAAATATTGTTGGTGCAGCACTTTCTTGCATGGCCAGTATTTTAATACATTATATTCCTTTTGTTATTTTAGAATTTACTTGGATGTTAGTGTCCTTTTTCCCGTTATTGAAAAAGATAAAGAAAACTTAGTACAATTGACATTTGTTACATGAAATTCTGAAAAGCAAAATTTTCACCAACTTCAATTGTCTTAATATTTCGGATTTATTTATTGATTAATACAAAAGTTATTTAGCCCAGCAGTATTTTGATGTTTACTTAAAACGACTTGGTAGAGGATACGATATTGTTAATGGGGAAAGTGAAGGTAAATGACACACCTTTTTGTGTATTATTTTGTACTTGAAAGTGGCCATTTAACAAAGCAGTTCTTCGCTTCATAGACAAAAAACTACTTTGTCGTTGTAATACATCTTCATTAATTCCCACCCCATCATCAGCAAATACAATTTTCATTTTATTGTTTTCATTAAAAATGTATAATTCGGCATGGCTGGCATTGGAGTGTTTCAACAAATTATTAAAGCATTCCTGTATTATTCTATAAATGTTAAGTTGTGCATTAAAATCAAAATAAGGTTCAACTGCAAAATCAAAATCATAAATTATTTTGATACCACTGGCCTCAGAAATATTTCTGATTAAATCTGTAAGGCCTGCAAATAACCCATTATCAATTAAAGCTTTGGGCCTAATATTGCTAACAATATCTTTACAATCGCGAATAGATTTTTCCAACAAGTTATTAATGCTTTCTGCAATAACTTGATTTTCTTTTTCCACTGTGTTTCTAAGAAAGGAAAAATATACTTTCATTGCAATTAAATTTTGGGTTAGGCCATCATGTATCTCAGCTGCAAATCTTTCACGTTCCTGTTCCTCTATTGAAACAATATTGGCATATGCCTCCTCTAACGATCGTTTCAACAATGTTTGTTCTGTTACATTATGAGCCACCATTAAAACACAAGGAATATTATTATATTCAATAGCTGCTAAAAGTATATTAACTAAAAGTTTGTTGCCAGATTTTGTAATGTGGTTAAACACTACTTGCTGTTTTGATTTTTCACAATCAGAAAGTTTTTCCTTGCAACCGTTTAACAACTTTTCAAATTCATTTTTTTCAAACAGGTTAGAAATAACCATTTGCAAAAAGTCTTCATGACTGTAACCGTATGTTTTTTCAGCGGCCTCATTTACTTCAATAATTTGTAAAGATTGAGGATGATATACCCACATTGGTTGTGGGCTAAGCTGAAATAAACTACTGTATTTTTTTTCAGATTGCTGTAACAGATTTACAACTTTTGTTCGCTCAATAGTGTAAACAATACTTTTGTAAATAGTATCGGGTTGCAAATCATCTTTTAACAAATAATCGGCTACACCAAATGAAAGTGAGGTAACACTAAACTGAATATCGGCATATCCGGTTAAAACTATTACAGGAATATCTTTTGCTAATTTAACTACCTCTTTTACCAATTGTTCCCCATGTTTATCCGGCAATGATAAATCAAGCAAAATTGCTTGAAAAGAGTTTTCAGCTTGCAATAAATCAGCAGCTTGTTTAAAGGTAATGGTGCGAGTAATTATTACTTCGTCAAACCTATCACGTAAGTATTCATCCAATAATATAAAGTCGCCGGAATTATCTTCAATGACTAAAAGGGAAATGGATTTAAAAGGTTTTTGCATAATTGCCGAAAAAATTTTCTATGGTAAAGTAACAATGTTCATCCAAAAGTTTTCAATTTCTTTTACGGCATTTATAAAATCTTGTACATCAACCGGTTTGGTAATAAAACAGTTTACATAATTTTTATAGGCCATTTCAATATCACGCTCAGCAGAAGAAGTAGTTAGCATAATAACCGGTATTTGTTTTAAGTTCTCACTATTTTTTATGAATTGTAAAACCTGGTGTCCACTTTTTTTGGGAAGATTAATATCAAGCAAAATCAAGTCGGGTAATTCTATTGACGAACTGGCCGAATCTACTAAATAATCAATAGCTGATTTGCCATCCCTAACCACACTAATTTTTTTCACAATGCTACCTGAGCGCAAGGCTTCTGTAGTTAGTAAAACATCGCCTTCATTATCTTCAACCAATAAAACATGCAAATTTTTCATGGTTATGAATTTATCATAAGTAAATATAATGAATAAAGCCCATTCATAAAAGTAATATTTGATATTTATTTTTTTACAAAATTAAGCTAGCTATATGTCAGTAATTTAATTAATCCCTTTTATAAAAACTTTTAATGAATTATGCTAGTTCGGGCAACCAAACATAAAAATTGCTTCCTATACCGGGTTTTGATTCAACCCAAATTTTACCCCCTAAATGGTCAATAATTTTCTTTACTATGGCTAATCCAATTCCTGTACCTGAATAATGATCTTGTGTGTGTAATCGTTGAAAAATAACAAATATTTGTTCTAAATAGTCAGATTCAATACCAATGCCATTATCAGCAATTGTAAATAACCAACCGCTTTTTTCAGGAACTGCATTTACCAAAACTTTAGGAGGTTCATTTGCTTTTCGATATTTAATAGCATTATTAATTAAATTATTAAATATTTGAATTAAACTGCTACGGTAGCTATAAATTTGAGGCAATTCACCAATTTGTATGATGGCACCAGACTCTTCAATTTGGTTTTTTTGCATAGCGCATACCTCTTGAAGCAATTGATTCATGTTTATTGTTTCTTTTTTGGTTTTTGTTTTCCCAATTTTTGAAAATTCTAATACATCTAAAATTAGTTGGCGCATTCGTTTGGCGCCATCGGTAGCAAAATGAATATATTGTTTACCCTGCTCGTTTAACTGGTGTTGATATTTTTGTTCTAACAAACTTAAAAAGCTGGTTATCATGCGCAAAGGCTCCTGTAAGTCGTGCGAAGCCACATATGCAAATTGCTCCAGTTCGCGGTTGCTTACTGCTAAATCGTGAATATGTTGTTGTAAAGAAAGTTCATTGATTTTTTGTTGATGAATGTCTTGAATACTACCATAAATTTTTACGCATTTATTTTGAACCCATTCGGAGCGCCCAATACAACGCACCCATTTTTGATTCCCGGTATAAGTTGTTATTAAAAATTCATCATCAAAATCAACAGCATTTTGTATTAACTGTTGCACACACTTTTCTATTTTTAATTTATTTTCACCTTTGAAAAATTCATACCCTTTAGTAAGAGCAGGCACATAATGTTCCGGCACTTCAAATATTTCGCGGGTAATTAATGACCAATACATTCGCTCATTACTTTCGTCTATCAAATTCAATTCCCAGCTTCCAATTTTTGCCATTCTGGATGTTCGTTTAGCCAACTCTTGCAGATTGTGTTTCTCGGTAATATCCATTATTATCGAATCCCAAACAATTGAACCATCTGCACGTTTTTGCGGATTACCAAACCCTTCATGATAGCGCAGGCTTCCATCTTTTAAAACATAGCGAAAACTTATATGCCAAGGTGTTAAATTTGTTGCTGACTCTATAATTGATTGCCTCACCAACTCAAAATCGCCACCTTGCTTTATTCCCTCCCAAATAAGTTCAATATTATCCATGCATTGCTGTGGGGTTAAATACCATATTTTATTTGAACCGTCACTCACAAACAAAAGATTATCAGAGCCATCCGGTTTAAGATGGTATTGAAAAATAACACCCGGTGTATTATTGGCAATATTCTTTAGCCTGCTTTCCATCATTACCCTTTCATGAATATCTTGTATACTACCAAATACACGAATACAGTTACCATGATGGGTATCGCATTTCCCAATAATTCGCACCCATTTTTCGTTGCCATTTTTAGTAACCAGGGGCACTTCTAAATCATAGGATTGAGCATCTTGAATAGCATTATAGAATGTGTTACTTACTAATTTGCGAAAGTCGGAGCGGTAAAATTCTAAGGCTGCATTTACATTAGGTTCATAACTAATGGGTACTTCATGAATTAATTTGGTCATTTCAGACCATTTTAATTGTTGTTTTTTTACATCATATTCCCATGCACCTAGTTTTGCCAATTGATTAGCGGTTTGCAACAATTCTTCTAGTTGCAACATTTCGGTAATATTGCGCCCATATACAAACAATAAACCTTGTTCTCCATATGCAAGTGATGTTTTCCATGATATAGAAATATATTGCCCAGAATTTGTTCTATATCGATTGATGAAATTACTGCTATGATTTATTGTAATTGGGTTTTGTAAAAAGTACTGTTGCGTTGTTTGTTCATCATCAGGATGAACGAATGCAGTAAAAGGGTTTGCTGTTAGTTCATGTTCAGAATAACCTAACGCAGTACAAAATGCCTTATTAACTTTAATGAAATAACCATTAGGTGCCAAAATGGCCAAATAATCAGTTGCTGTATCAAAAAACAACTCCAATTGTTCTTCCTGTTGCCTACGCTTAATTTCCCCACCCAAAAATTGTCCTAAGGGTTTGTATATTTTATACTTTATATCATTTATGTGAATATTGTTTGTTGAAGCTAACATTAGTACCCCTATAAATTCATTTACATCGAACAATGGAATAGCTAAAGCCGATTGCAATTGTACTTGTTTAGCACTTTCTCTTCTAATAAAAAGTTTGTTTTCAGTTATATTATCTAGCACCTGCCACTGCTCGGTTTTCCAAACTAAACCGGGTATACCTTCACCTATTTGCAATTGTTGTAAATATTTTGAATGAGTATGGAATTGAGCAAATTGATCATTACTTGCATAGGTAGAAGCTAACTGCAATACATTTTTTTGGTAATTCAATAACCACAACTCAGCAATTTGAAAAGTGCCATAGTTAGCTAAATAGTTCAAAACCTGCTGCATTTGTTGTTGCAGACCCGCTTGAGATTTAAAGAAAAGCCCTAACTGCTGTTGTACACTTTGCTGTAACTCATTTATCTTAGAAGCAGATATATCGCGTAATACGCCAATCATTCTAACAGGCCGGCCATTTTCATTTCGAATTAAATACCCAATTTCTTCTACATAAACAAAAGCACCATCCGCACGTTTAAATCTAAATTCTTTTTTCCAGCTATTTTGGACTTTATCGTTTAAAAAATCTTCCCAACTTTTTTGGTTTACTTCTGCATCGTAAGGATGCATTAAAATTGCCCAATCAATTAACCGAAATGTTTTATTTGTTTTTTCAAATCCAAATATTCTATAAAAACTATCCCCCCAATAAAATACATCGTTTAACACATCCCAATCGTACAAAGCATCATTGGTGGCTTTATTGATGAGTTGGTACCGTTCATTGTTTTTTTGAATATGTTCAATATATTCAAACTTAACCAATAAAACACTTAACAAACGTTGAGCACGTGTTATGGCCTGTGTTTCTATTGGTGACAAGCCTTTTTCACTGTTAAAGTAAACTAATAAATTAGCAATTATTTTGCCGGAAGAATTTAAGATGGGTTGTGCCCAACAGGAACCTAAGCCAAATTGCTGAGCAAGGCCGGTGAAATTGGCCCAACGAGCTTCCGTTAAATTTTGCGTATGAACAGAAGTATGCGTAAAGCTATTTTTTTCGAATTGAATACCCGACTCATCGCCTACCCATGTTCCATTAACAGCATTAATATAATTTTGAGGCATTGAAGGAGAAGCAATATTCAATAATTTTCCATCCTCAATTTTTACTACCGATGTTTTTAAGTTTGAGAAAATCTTTTCAAAATCGGTTAAATATGTTGAAAGTAAATGCTCTACCGTTATGCTTTCGCCAAAGCTTAATGTCATTGCATTTTTTTCAATTTTATCTAACTCTTTATAGTAGAATTCCGCTGTAATGTCCTGAATAGCACCTACCACACGAATAGGTTGTCCTTTTTCATTCCGCTTGATAATAGCCCTATCCCGAACATATGCATATTCTCCATTTAATTTTCTAAATCTAAATTCCTTCAGCCATTTTGTTTCGGTAGTTTTAAATGCCATATGTCTAAAGTCAGACAAAACAGCATCGCGCTCATCAGGATGGTATAAAGAATTGAAGTATTCATTATTGTCTTTCAAATTTTTGTTTGCTGATGTGCCAAAATTTTCAGCAAAGCTTTCCCCTAAAAACATTTCATGGGTAAGGGGGTTATAATCCCAAACGCTTTCATAACCCGCCTGAAATACCATTTCCAATCTTTCATTTAATTCTTGCAAATGAAGTTTAGAGGTTATTTCATCAGAAATATCTTGAAAAACACCCACTAATTTTTCAGGTTGGTTTTGTTTATTGAAAATGATTTTTCCGAAAGAGCGTATATGCTTAATGTTCCCACTTTTTGTGATAAATCGCTTTTGTATTTGATAAGCTGATTTATTTTTTATAGCTTCTTGCATTGTTTGAATGGCGGATGCTCTGTCCTCGGGGTGTATTACTTCAATTCCTTTTTCATAGGTTACTTCAAATTCATTAGGCTCAAATTCTAACAGTTTAAAAACCCCATCGCTCCAATATAATATATTAGTAATAAGATTTAATTCCCAGCTTCCGGTTTTAGCCAGTTCTTCTGTTTGCATCAGCAACAGTTTTTCACGGGCAATCATTTCATTATTTACACTTAATGAGTCCTTTTGCATTCGAATGAAAATTTTTTGTGTTCCAAGCCGGTAATATGTTACTTGCGTTCAATTAACAAGTTAATCATTTTTTAAGAACAAAGTTTGTTATTTGCTTTGAAGTTGGTCTTAATATTCATTCACCGAATTTGGAAAAGTAAAGTAGAAAGTACTTCCCACATCCGGTTGTGAGGTTATCCAAATTTTGCCCCCAAAATTTTCAATTATTTTTTTGGTGATGGCTAACCCTATACCACTTCCACCATATTCATCTTTAGTATGTAATCGTTGAAATATAACAAAGATTTGTTGAAAATATTCTTCGTCAATTCCTATTCCATTATCTTGTACACTAAATTGCCATTCATTATTTTGTTTGGTTGCATTAATTTGAATAATGGGCGGCTGGTTGATTTTACTATACTTTAAAGCATTTTGAATTAAGTTTAAAAACACTTGACGAACAGGTGCTTTTGGTAAAAAAAGTTGTGGCAAATTATTATACTGAATGGTTGCTTGTTTTTGTTGAATTTGCTGTTGGTATAACAACTTAATTTCTTCAACAACATCTTTAATGGCAACATTTTCTGCCTTTTCATGAATACGTCCAACACGTGAATAGGCCAATAAATCTAATATAATTTGGCGCATTCGGGTAGCCCCATCCACTGCAAAATGTATATAAATTTTTGCTTGTTCATCTAATTGCTTCGAATATTTCTTTTCTAATTGGGTTAAAAAGCTGGTAACCATTCTAAGAGGCTCTTGCAAATCGTGTGAAGCAACATAAGCAAATTGCTCTAATTCTGCATTAGAAGCCGCCAATGCCAAGGTTTGTTTCTTTAAATCATCATTTAGCAGTTGTAGTTGTATGCCCACTTTTTTAACTTCCGTAATATTTTTGGCATAACAAGCCACCCCGGTAATTTCACCATTTGATGACTTAATGGGATTTAACGTAACTATATTGTGATTAATATTTCCTTTAAAATCGGCAAATGAATCTTCGAAACTAAAAGACTCGCCCATTAATGCACGGTGATAATACATTTCCCACTTTTGCAATTCATTTTCATTGAATGCACTTTTTAAAATATATTCACCTTCATTTATGGGTGCACCGCTAATAATTTCTATATAATTAACAAATGCTGAATTAGCTGTTATTAAATTTAAATGTACATCTACAGACCAAATAAAATCATCAGTAGCATTAATTAATGCATGTAAGTTTCTCTGTATTCTTTTTATTTCATTGGTATGCTGCTTTTCATGGGTAACATCGCGTGATGCACCAATTATACGAATGGCTTTTCCATTTTTATCGCGAATAATATAACCCCTATCATAAATAATAGCATAGGTTGCATCTGGTTTAATGAAGCGATATTCATCTTCCCAAAAATTAGCATTAGGATTCTTGTACAATTCAGCTCTGTCATCACTTATCCGTTTCCAATCGTCGGGATGAACATGGGTGGCCCAAAAAGGATCAACTTCTTCGGGCTTCAGGGGTTCATAGCCTAATAATTGTTCTAAAATTTTTCCGGGGCGGGTAACGGTATTTTTTTTCAAGTCCCAATCCCATATACAATCGTTGGTAGCTTTGGCTAATAAATCATAACGCTCATTACTTTCTACAATGGCTTGTTCGGCTATTTTTTCTTGAGTAATATTTCTGAAATAGACCGATAAACCAATTGGCGTTGGATATACACTTATATCGAACCATTTTTGAAGTTCATGATAAAAATCTTTAAAATGAAATGACACTTTTTCAGCCATAGCCTGATGATAGTATTTCCAGGAATCAGAATGTTGATAATTCTCAAAAACAGTCCACAGACCTTTACCTATTATATTTTCTTTCTTAACCTGTAATAATTGCTCGGCCATTCTATTCCAATATGTTACTTCCCATTTTGTATTAACAGCAAAAAAGCCATCTCCTATACTTTCTAAAATTGTATTCCTTTCTTCATATAATTTTAGTAATTCTATTTCAATTCGTTTGCGTTTATCAATATCTTGAAAGCTGCCATATACCCGCACACATTTCCCATCTTTAAACTCGCCACGGCCAATAGTTCGAACCCATTTGGGATTGCCTTTATGCGTAATAATTTCCAACTCCTCATCCCAAGGAGTTCCCTTTTCTATACAATTGTATACACGCTGTGCAATAACTGACTGATTTTTTTCTCCATTAAAATAACTTATACCGGTTAGTAAATCCGGCTCATAATCTGGTGGCACTTCACGAATTTGTTTGGTAATGGGCGACCAGTATACTTTGTTATTAACCACATCTACTTCAAAACTGCCAATTTGCGCCAACTCATTTGATTCGTTTAATAGTGATTTTAATTGTTCATTTTCCGTTATATTTTGCAATACCCCAATTATGGCAATTGGTTTGCCATTATCATTATATTTTATTTTTCCAATTGACTTTACGTGAATAATTTGTCCGTTTTTATGAACATATCTTTTTAAGGTGTTAAAAGGAGTACCATTTTGAATAGATACATACATTTGCGCTAGTGAAGTAGCCCTATCGTCGGGATGTATTAAATCTAACACCCGCTTAATACTTAAGCAGAACTCGCCGGGGGTATAGCCCAACATTTGGTATAATCCATCTGACCATTGCAGAGTTTGGGTACCAATTTCATATTGCCAAGTACCAAAATGCAACAACTGTTCAACCTCGTTCAAAAGCATAAGTTATAGTGTTTATCCATCAATAGAATGTTTGTTTTAGGAATTACCGTGCATAAACTTCCGAAAAGCCTGGCATTCCTTTTATTTATTTTTTATAATTTTTACATGAATTGGCATTCAAAAAAACACAGAAGAAAATGAAGGATTTTGTTGTTATGGCTGCCAACCTATAATATCATCAAAAAAAACTACAACTTCAATACTCCTTTAATTGCCCATTTACAAAAATTACATTACCCCGGCCGTGCCATCCACACATACAAGTAAAAGTTGCGGTAATTTACCAGCTTCCAAAAATATTTAGGTTTTGGCATAGTATTGGAGTTACTTGAGTCACTATTCATGAACTAATAATGATTTAAAAATACGCATTGCAGGTAATATAAAGAAATGAAAGTACCCTATTGAACAACATTTATAGCCGCTGCTTTTGTCATTAATTACAAAATAGGTCTGTATTTGTAAAGCAAAAATTAACAAAATAAGTACTTTTTTGGAGGGGGCTATTTACAATTTATGCAACTGGTAATAATAGCCAATTAAGCCATACATAAGCCGCTAGTAAGCCGCACATAAGCCGCTGATTAGCCGTACTATATTTTATGTGGCAGTTCCGTAGCTTAATAAGCTATTTAAGTTTAATAGTAACACTACTAAAACTGTACAGATTAATACACCCATAAATTATATAGCAATTAATAATTCAATAATTTAACCAATGTTACAAATGCCCAATAAAAAAAGGATGCCTAGAAAAGCATCCTAGTATTCCTATTTACCCCTCAACTAAAACTTCATCAACATTATGCAAGTTTTAGAAATTTTTATTTACATAATATAGTCTAAGTACAACTAACAAGTGTTGGCTATTTGAGTATAAGTAGCACCTTTAGGATTTCTAAACTGAAAAGGCATTCTTTTCCAAGGTGCATAATTAAGTTTACCTATCTACTTATCATTAAAATATTGTTTTATTGAAAGCAACATTTCCAGTGAAGCAACCCAATCTTTGCTCCCTTGCATTTTAAGATAATAAGAATTATTGTAAGCAGCTAAAATATTATCATCAACAAGTGTATTTTTTTTTGCATAAAACCTAGCAGAATCAATCATATAAAGAAAGAATTTTGTAATGATCAAACTTGTCACGCTGAAATATGGCTTCTAAAGTTAGATTTACACTATAATTAAACCAGTCATTTGCTTCTTTTGAGAGCAATTTATTTTTATAAGTCCAATACCAACAACTATCGTCAGCTTTAAATTCTCCATATATTACAGTTAAAAATGAAATAGCATCACGGCTTGCCTCTGTTTGCAATTTTTTGTGGAATTCTGCTATCTGCACTGCACTATTGGCTAAAGCAATTGCATTTCTATAGTCTAAATTGTTGAGGTACAACTTGGCTTTCCAATGATATAACTTTATCAGTAACTCAATTTGATTTTGTTTTTTGGCAATATAAGAAGCTTGATTAAGCAGTGCATCTCTGGTTGCTATTTGTGCACTACTCAATTTCATAGACTGCTTCCACAATTGAATGATTTGTAAACTATCATCTGCCGAAGCAGCCATTACATGGTAGCTTTTAAAATCCAAAAAGAAAAGTAACAGTAGAAATGTTGGCTTACGCTTCATTTCATAAAAGGGGTATTATATAAGATGAATTAGTTTTGGCTTTCAGCACTTGATTATATTTAAATATATTAAAACAAGCTTAACTTCATTTAAACACTTTTCAGTTTTGCCTTTTTACTTTTTTTGTGAAATAGTGCCGTTAAATGCAATGCTTTACTATCTTTAAGACATAAGCAATTCATTTTTATCATTAAACCCCCATTCAATGAGCATAGAACGTAGAAAATTTTTAAAATATTCAGCAGGAAGTGCTGCCGCTGTTTCCATTTTTTCGGGTATTACAGGTTTTGTTAAAAGTGGTAAATATTCAGACCCCGACTGGAATAGTTTACACAATATGACTAGCGATGTTAAACCCATTACCGTTAGTGAACGAAAGGCACGTATTGCCAAAGCACAACAACTACTGCAAAAAAACAATATGCAGGCTTTGATATTAGATGCCGGCACCTCTTTAAACTATTTTACAGGAATTCGCTGGTGGCCGAGTGAGCGTACTATGGTGGCAATTATTCCGGTTAAGGGAGATGTTACCTATGTAAGTCCCGCATTTGAAGCCGATAGGTTGAAAGAATTAATCACCATTGGCAGTGGTGTACATATTTGGCAAGAAGATGAAAGTCCCTATGAAAAAATTATTAAAGTACTGAATGATAATGGCATTACCGGAGGCAATATTGGCATGGAAGAGCGTTTGCGTTTTTTTATTTTTGATGGTTTGCGCAAAGCCGCACCCAACATGCAATTTGTTAGTGGTGATCCTATTAGTATTCCTTGTAGATTAATTAAATCGCCGGCAGAAATTGCTTTATTGCAAAAAGCAAATGATATTACATTATCCGCTATAAAGTTTGCAGCAGCGAATGTAAAAGAAGGTATGTCGAATAATGATATTGGGGCTATCATTGGTCAGGCTCAGCGAAAAATGGGGGCAGCATCAGATGGGGCATTGGTTACTATTGGTGCCGCTTCTGCTTTGCCACATGGTAGTATTCAACCCCAACATTTAAAAAAAGGCGATATTTTGTTAATGGATTGTGGTTGTTTGGTAGAGGGCTACACTTCAGATATTACTCGTACCATTGTTTTTGGTGCACCACCTACGGAAAGGCAGCGTAGTATTTGGAACTTGGAAAAGAAGGCACAAGCAGCAGGTTTTGCAGCTGCACAAATTGGACAACCTTGTGAAGCAGTTGACCATGCTGCACGTAAAGTATTAATTGATGCAGGTTTCGGACCGGGATATCAGTTACCCGGTTGTCCGCATAGAACCGGCCATGGTATAGGTATGGATGGCCATGAATGGGGTAATATGGTAAACGGCAATAAGCAACCCATACAAGTGGGTATGTGTTTTAGTGTTGAACCTACCATTGTAATTCCGGGTGAAATGGGCTTAAGATTGGAAGATTGTGCTTATATAGCTGAAGATGGACCTCATTGGTTTTCAAAGCCTGCCAGTAGTATTGATGCTCCTTTTGCATAGTTGCGAAAGGCACTTTACAGAATAAAACTTTATTTACGAATGGCAAAAAAAGTTAATTGAATGTTTGTTTTGTTTTTTTTAGTAAAGGAACAATCATAGGAACTTTTTGTTGATATATGCGATACGCACTCCCAAATTCCCTAAGCAATTTTTTTTCTTCAAAATACATACCAATAAACGTATACAAGGTAATCATTATAGAAGAAACGAGATTGCTACTTGATGGAGCAATAAAAAGCCACCCCCAAATAAATAATAACGTGCCCAAATACAATGGATGCCTAACCAATTGGTGTATCCCGGCAGTATTTAAAACAGAAACTTTCTCCTTTTTTAAAAAGACATCTAACCCACTAATATTAAAAAAATAACCTCGAACAGATAATCCCATAAGTACCAATCCTGCAGTCGCTATCAACATGCCGGAAATAGATAAAATTTGTGCATGCGGTATTAAAATTTTAGAAGGAATATGAAATTGATAGTATAAAACTCCCAATAAACTAATCAAAGCAAAAAATGAATACATGAGGCGGTAATACTTAAACCAATGTCCCATTTTTGCTTTAACCCATTCTTTGAACCATAAGGTTGCTGTAAGGCTGTGAATAAAACCAAAGGCAATCCAAAAAATAATTAATATCCATAGCGATGAATCCATAACTAATAAAAACAAAATTATTGCAGAACAGTTTTGTTTATTGGGTAATATTTGTTAAATACTGCTCATGCATTTTATCATACAATTGTAAATAGTGATTTGCATGCCCACTTTTATCGAAAATAGATTCCCATGTATTTAAAGGTTCCCAAATAAATGTTCCTTTGCCTTTCCCATTGGGCAGTTGAAAAACTTTATCATTCACAGCTTCTTTTTTTGCTGAATATTCTACAACAATTACATCTTTTTGATAGCGTTGTACCAAATCGTTTAAATTATATTCCAAATCATTTAGGGTACCGTGCCATTTAGGATAATACGATAAACCAATCACATCAAAATGAACGCCGCGTTCCAACATATTGTTTAAAAAGAAGACCGATTCATCATTTTGACCACCCAAAGCAATATGTAACATAATTGGTATAGAAGGATTAACCGATTTCACAGCAGCAATACCTGCATTCAGTAATTGTGCTAAACTATCCGGATGTTGAATATTACCTATAGGCCATAAAATACCATGGTTAATTTCATTGCCTACCTGAATCATACCAGGTAAAGCATTTTCATTTTTTAATGCCAATAATGTATTGCGAGTAAAAGCATAAACCGAATCTTTTAACTGTATAAAATTTAAGTTTTTCCATGCTGCCGGTAAAAATTGTTTACCGGGATCGGCCCAGGTATCACTGTAATGTAAATCGAGCAGCCATTGTAAACCGGCAGCTTTAATGCGTTTAGCCATTTGTAAGGTATGAGCAAAATCGCAAAAGCCTTTACCGGGTGCATATCCACTATCATTAGCCGGATTATTAAACATACGCAGACGTATGTAGTTAAAGCCATGTTGCTTTAAAATTTGAATAGCATCTTTCGCAGTATCAGCATCATAAAACTTTTTTCCTTCTGCTTCTAATTGTGGCAAAAAAGAAATATCAGCTCCAATTATTTTATCAATATTACGCGAATGCATTTGTGTAGAAAATAAGGAGTACTTTTTATCGGTAGAAAAATTAATTAATGCTTGGGGTGATACTGATATTATTTCTGTAGAACCCGGCCATAGCCCTTCAGCAGAAGCGGTAACTTTTATTAACCCGGGTGTTGTACCTGCCTGTATAATAAATTGACATTTACCGTTAAAAGTACTGCGCTGCCAAGCACCATCTATACATTTATCAGGTTCGTGGCTACTTGGATCACCGTTTCCGGTGCCAATAATTTTTGCATCGCCGACTACAGAAAAGCGAATCATGTTATTGGCATTAGGCACTTCTCTTCCTTCATGATCAACCAAGGAAATATTCATAACGGCAACGGATGTACCATCGGCTACTAAAGTAGTAGTTGAAGGAGAAAGTACCACTTCAGCAGGCAAGCCTGTTGTTTCAACAGAGGTATTCCATATTCTTCCATTTTTATGTGCTACTGCTTTCAATATACCGGGTTCATATGGTACAGACCATTGTAAATGTCCATTTACAGGCATAGTTTTAGTTCCTAAACTTTTTCCATTTAAAAACAATTCAACTTCATTAGCATTAGAATAAATCCAAACGTCAATAGGTTTACCGTTTTGCCCTAACCAATTCCAATGCGGTGCAATATGTAACACATCTTCATTACTCCACCAGCTTTTATAGTAGTAATAAATATTTTTAGGAAAACCACATACATCCATTACGCCAAAATGAGAATTGATATTTGGCCATTGAAAAGGAGTGGGCTCACCACGGTAATCAAATCCTGTCCAAACAAAACCACCCATCCAATAGGGTGCATTGGCCGCCAATTTCCACCATGCTTCGGCAGTACTGGCCCACCAAGGTGCAGTAACGTCTTCATCAGGCAAATATCCTCGAATACTATCAACCCTATACTCGCCACGGGTAGTAACGGTACTTCCCATTTCTGTACCAATAATGGGTTGTTGCGGATGCTCCTTATGATAATCGGCTACAGCAAATTGTCTGTAATTAAATCCCCGAATCGGAATAACTTCATTTACGCCTTTCCATACATTTCCCAAGTCAGCCGCATAAGTACAGGTACGTGAGGGATCGAGTTGTTTTTGTTTTTCAATAAGTGAAGTGGCTATGTGTTTGCCAATGTCAGTAGTTTGAATCCATCCTTCTTCATTGCCAATTGACCATAAAAATACGGAAGGATGATTGCGATCGCGTTTGATGAGTATTTCAAATTGATGTAGATACTCCGGGCTGCTATTTAATAATCGTTGTTCATCTAATACCAGCATGCCTAAACTATCACAGGCATCTAACAATTCAGGGGTAGGCGCATTGTGGCTGGTGCGATAAGCATTTACCCCCATTTCTTTTAATAATCTAATACGATAATATTGCATACCATCAGGCAATGCGGTACCAATGCCGGCATGATCCTGATGGTTATTTGCTCCATGAATTTTTATATTTTCATTATTGAGAAAAAAACCTTTCTCTGCATCAAATCGAATAGTTCTAATTCCGATTCGATAGGTAACCGAATCTAATACTTGATTACCAGATTGAATGATGGTAGTTACACGATATAAATAAGGATTGGTCAAACTCCATAATCGGGGATTATTAACAGGAATGGATTGTTGTACTTGAAAGATATTATTAGCTGAAACTGATATAGGTTGTTTGTTAGTTGAAGCAACCATTTTCCCGTTTCGCTCAGTTACATAACTATAAGCAACTACATTGCGTTGTTGAAATGCGTCATTATGAATAGTGGCATCGACAGTAACATTAGCATTATTATTTTCGGTTTTGGTTTGAATGTAAACGCCATTAGTTGCAAAATGTACCGGTTGCATTGTGTTCAACCAAACATGACGATAAATACCGGCACCTTCATAAAACCAACCTTCATATTGCGTAGCATCAACACGCACCACAATTACATTATCTCTATTCCATTTTAAAAAGTTGGTAATATTATAATAAGCACCCACATATCCACTCATATTATTGCCTACAAAAATGCCATTTACCCAAATATTGGCATTACGAAAAATTCCATCAAACTGTAATTGAAATTGTTTACCTGAATCGGCTGCTGAAATCCACAGATGTTTTCTATACCAACCAATACTGGTTTCAGGAAATAATCCGCCAACAGGTTTATATCCATGCGATTGAACATCGAAATTATTCACATTTACAAAAGGTAATTCTACAGACCAATCATGTGGTAAATTTAGAGTACGCCAACTACTATCATTGAATTGTGGATCAATTGCCGTTCCTACAGCCCCTCCTGTTTTAGCAAAAACAGTTGAAATACTATAATTAAAATCTTTGGAAGCGTCAGCAGCATTTCCAAAATGGAACTTCCAATTGTTATCTATGTTTATGTGTTGCTGAGCGAATGCCCAATTTGGAAGTATGAAAAGAAACACAACAAAAAGCTTACTAAACTTTACTTTTCGATAAAAAAGCAACATAATTTATCATTTAGCTAAATCATGAGAATTACATACAGCAAATTAGAACAAAATATGGAGTAGATTGAAAATGAAATAAAGCATTCAGAATTATTTGACAAACGACAAAAGCAGATGGATTGTAAAATTATTTGAGGTATTTAATAAATGCACGATTTTTTTTATCAAAGTGCATAAAGTACAATTCAACTAAATTAATTAGCCATTTATTCAATGGAATATCAATTGTAGTGTTACTCAGCAAAGACTCATTATAATATATGTATCATATTTAGTTAATCGGGCTGAGAACTAATAAATAAAATACACATTTAAAAGGGAAAATTGATTGACAGCATCACGCTCAAATTTTACCAAAAGGAGATAAGAAATTAATTTTCGTTGTTGCAATCAAATTTTATGCTAATGACTTTTAAGCCATACCCAATAAGCAAACTATTATATTATTTTTGAAACAAAACACCCAAAATTCTTGGCTGATAAGAATCAAAGCCATCATCAAAATATTCATGCACCTTTTTTACGAAAAATCCCGCATTTAATCCGGCATTTATAAATTCAGCAAAATGATGTACGTAACAAGTTAATACCTGCAAACCTGCTTCATCTTCAAATCTGGCTTTTGAACCATTGTATTGTTTAAATGGATGTAATTCGCCTACATACATATAACCACCCGAAACCAGTGCATTTGCTGCTTTTTTAAAAATTGCCTCTAAATCTTCAATATGTTCTAATACCAAACTAAAAACTACCAAATCGAACGACTGTTGAACAAAATGCCATGGTTCCAGAATATTGGCTTGCAAAAATTGCACATTGGGATGATTGATTTTTCTTTGAGCCGCTTGCAGCATTGCTTCAGAAAAATCGACCCCCAACAATTGCTTGGCTTTATGCTGCAACCAAATCGTATTTTTTCCTGTGCCACAACCCACTTCCAAACAGCGTTCAAAAGCTACATCATTTAACAATGTTTGTAAAACAATGGCCTCCGCATCTCGGGTCTTATTTTCATTCGTATCATATTGTGCTGCCCACTGATTATATGCTTGTTGAATACTCATGTACTATATCATTCATTAAAAAGAAATTTACAATAATGCTTCCCATAAAACCTCAACGGTATGCTTAGCCTGTTTACCTGTTCCATCTTTAATTTGATGCCGACAACTAGTACCCGGTGCCGCAATAATGGTTGTGGCATCGGCTTTATTAACCGCCGGAAACAATACCAAATTACCAATTTGCATGGATAAATCATAATGTTCCTTTTCATAACCAAATGAACCGGCCATACCACAACAACCAGACGGTAATGTATTGACGGTATAATTTTGGGGTAAGGATAAAACTTTTACGGTATCATTCAAATTAGTTAAGGCTTTTTGCTGACAGTGACCGTGTAGCACAATTTTTTTGTCGGCATTCGTAAATAAAGCAGCACTTATAAAACCTTTTTCTATTTCTCCAGCTAAAAACTCATCAATATAAAAAACATTTTTTGCCAGCTGCTTGGCTTTTTCATAATGATCATCATCTGCCAAATCAATATACTCATCTCTAAAAGTAAGTATTGCCGACGGTTCAATACCTATCAATGGTGCTTCTTCGCACACTATATCACTTAACCAATCAATGTTTTGATGTGCTATTGCTTTAGCTTTCAATAACAAACCTTTGGATAGCATGGCTCGTCCACTTTCAACATGATTGGGAATTACCACTTCATATCCAAGCTTTTCTAATAATTGAATAGCAGTAATGCCAATACCGGCATCATTATAATTGGTAAACTCATCACAAAAAAAGTAAACCTTTCTTTTAGCACCATTATTGGAAGCAGGTTGCTTTCTTTTACGCATCCATTCTCTAACCGTTATTTTTGAAAGGGTTGGCATTGAGCGCTTTACAGCAAAGCCTGACATTTTTTTTATCAAACTACCTGAAAAACGATTGGTAACCATACCATTGTACAAGCCGGGCCATACAGATCCAATCTTTGCTACAACACTAAAATTTGCAATAAGTTTTGACCTAAAGGGTATTCCGTTAGCCTTATAATATTGTTGTAAAAATTCTGCTTTTAATTTGGCCACATCAACATTCGAAGGACATTCAGATTTGCATCCCTTACAACTCAGGCACAAATCCATTACCTCATAAATTTCTTTGTGATTAAATTTGTTAATAGCAGTTGAATGCGTTAAAAACTCTCGCAAAATATTAGCACGTGCCCGGGTAGTATCTTTTTCATTTCGCGTTGCCATAAATGATGGGCACATAGTTCCACCGGATATATGTGTTTTTCGGCAATCGCCCGAGCCATTGCACTGCTCTGCATGCTGTAAAACAGTTTGGTTTCCCCAACGAAAAACGGGTGCTACATTCGAATCTTTTTGCCCCGGGGTATAACGTAAAAAAGTATTCATGGGAGGGGTATCAACAATTTTACCCGGATTGAAAATATGATGTGGATCCCATGTTTCTTTAATTTGTTTTAATAATGCATAATTTTTCTCACCAATCATTTTCGGAATAAACTCTCCACGCAATCTACCATCACCATGTTCCCCACTTAATGAACCATTATATTTTTTTACCAAAGCAGCCACCTCCATTGCAATGGTTCTGAACAAAGCATTTCCTTCGGCAGTTTTCAAATTAATAATGGGTCGTAAATGTAGTTCACCTGAACCTGCATGTGCATAATGCACGGAATACAAACCATATTTTTCTAAAATTTTATTGAAGTCAGCAATATAATCAGGCAAATCATTCACATCTACTGCAGTATCTTCAATAACGGGAACGGCTTTGTCATCACCCGGCATGTTCCCCAACAATCCTAATCCCGCCTTGCGTAAATTCCATATTTTTTTAGTATCATCGCCAAACAATAACGGAAAATGGTAACCCAATCCTTTTTCACGCATGGCCGCCTCTACTTGTTCGGCAATCCGCGTTATTTCTTCACGTGTATTTTTCTTAAACTCAACTACCAATATAGCACCGGGATCTCCTTTTACAAAAAACCGATTTTTTTGCTGTTCAATATTACCTTTCGTACATTCTAAAATATAATGATCAATTAGTTCGCTGGCCGTAGGCGCAAACTGTAAAGCAATTAAATTAGCCAACAACGATTCATGTATTGTATTAAAATGCACACACAATAAACCCGTTTCTTTAGGCGGTAACGGTACCACATTTAGCTTTATTTCTGTAATGAAAGCCAAAGTACCCTCTGAGCCTGCAATTAAGGTGCAAAAATTAAAATTCGGACCACCGGCTTCAAAGGGTGCCGTCTGCATTAATAAATCAATTGCATATCCGGTATTTCTACGCTCAATAGATTTTTTTGGAAACTGCTTGGCAATTTCAACACGGTTATCATAATTACTCAACAATTGCCTTATGTTATTATAAATTCTTCCTTCCAGTGTATCCATTTCACATTTTGCATGAAATGAATCCAGGTCTGTTTCACCAAACACCACATCACTGCCATCACTCAAAATAGCTTTAATTTCAATAATATGTTCACGAGTACTTTTATAAACCACCGAATTCGATCCGCAAGAGTTATTACCAACCATACCGCCAATCATTGCCCTGTTAGCAGTTGATGTTTCCGGTCCAAAAAGCAATCCATAAGGCTTTAAAAAAACATTCAAATCGTCTCTAATTACACCCGGTTGTACTCGTACCCATTTTTCATTAGCATTCAGCTCTAATATTTCATTAAAATATTTCGATACGTCAACGACGATACCGTTACCAACCACTTGGCCAGCCAATGATGTACCTGCCGTACGTGGTATTAAAGAAGTTTTGTGTTGTAATGCAAAAGCAATTAATAATTTTATATCGCTTTCTGTTTTGGGCAAAGCCACGGCCAACGGCATTTCTCTATACGCCGATGCATCAGTTGCATACAAAGTGCGCATGGTTTTGTCATAATACAATTCGCCCTGCAATTGTTGTTGTAATGTTTGTAAATGCGCTATCATGAAATTTTTTAATTGCAACTATTAATGCAGTAAAATTAAAGTATTTCGTTGCGAACTGTTGTTAGTTTATGGGCTATCGGCTAAAGTGCTTTATTCAGCAGTAGTTCGGGCTGTACGCTTATAGTCCGCACTGCGTTTGCGGGCTAACGCTTCCATCCCGCAGCCTTTCAACTGAATACCCTTATTAAACAAAAACCACGTATGCAAAATAAAATTGCATACGTGTTTAAAAATTAAACAATCAAATATTTAATCTTCATTTTTTATGCCAATAACAGGCAACTGTTCTTTATTAATTAGTGCATTTAATGCAGGTATATCTTTCTTCAAAATAGCATCTAACAAATGCAATTGTTCATCGGCTTGTGCACTTAAGTCGGCATACACTTCGCGAGATTGCTTACTGGGTGCAGTATAGCCACTGGCTACAACATTAAATAATCCGGATAATTTATCGTTTATTCTAATCGGGTAGTTTAAAACATCCTGACTGCTTTTGGCTTTTGTTTGGTACAATGCTTCTTCAATTTTTGTTAAACGCTTATTAATGCTATCCGTAACAGGTTTCAGCATTTTCGATTTTCCGGTATCTAACCGAGCAACAAAATCGTTCATTTGTTTACGCAAAGTCCTAATATTTTGTATGGCAGTTTGCACTTCATTAAACTTATCTCGAATTTGTAACAAGAAATTCACTTGTGCATCATAATCCTCTTGTGTCATATTTTGATCAGGAATACCTTTAATTACAAAAGGCACATCAACGGAATCTTTCATGAATTTAAATCTGGCCATATATTTACCCGGAGCAGCTTTCACATTACCAATAGTGCCATTCCATAAAATCATATCATCAATTTTTTTGCCTCCGGGGTAATTCATATCCCAAACAAATTCATTCATTCCGGTAGTAATATCAACAGGTAATTTTTTTGTACCATATGTTTCAATGGGCTTACCCTGTTTATCAAATATAGTAATGTGTACCTTTCCGGAGTCACCCGCATTTTTTATAAAATACCTAAATACAACCCCGTTAGGTGGGTTTGTGCCCATGTTAGCATTGTGTGTTGTAAAGGTTCTTCTAAAGCGACCACCGGTTGAAAATCGGTAAGCATCAGTTACATCAAACACATGCAAATTTTGTTGCAATGCTTTTGCTTCTTTCTGTTGCAATAAACCCAAATCATCCAATACCCAAAACCCACGGCCTTGGGTAGCAACAATTAAATCATTGTCTTTAATGGTTAAATCGGTAATTGGTACTTTGGGTAAGTTTAATTGAAATGGTTGCCAACTTTCACCATCATTATAGCTAATAAACAATCCATATTCAGTACCGGCATACAATAATCCGGCCCGTTGCTTGTCGGCCCTGATGCAGCGAGTAAAATAATTAAACGGAATGCCATTGGTGATGCGCTTCCAAGTTTTACCATAATCTTCTGTTTTGAATAAATAGGGCGTATAATCGTCCATTTTATATTTAGTACCGGCAAAATAAGCTTTACCTTTTTGCTGAGGGTCAACTTCAACACAATTCCACATCATCCACTTACCTGCATCGGGGGGTGTTACATTTTCCCAATTTTTTCCTCCGTCCTTTGTTACATAAATCAATCCATCGTCACTCCCGGTCCATAAAACATTGGGCTCCGTAGCTGATTCAGCAGCGGTAAAAATGGTGCAATAATATTCCACTGATGTATTATCCTGAGTAATAGGTCCGCCACTGGAAGCTTGTTTGGCTTTATCATTTGTAGTTAAATCGGGGCTAATCATTTCCCAACTTCTTCCTTCATTTTCGGTTACAAACAAATGATTACCGGCAGCATACAATTTTTTAGGATTGGTAGGTGAAAAGAAAATTGGAAAGTTCCATTGAAAACGGTACTTCAATACATTTGCTCCTGCGCCCATTGGATTATCAGGCCAAACATTAATTGCTCTATTTTCACCAGTACGATGGTCAAGGCGCGATAAATAACCACCATAATTTCCGCCATACACTATATCTGGATTAAGTGGATCGGCTACTACATAGCCACTTTCAGCCCCTGCGGTTGCTTGCCAGTCTGTTTCGCCAATGCCAGGTCCGTTAGAACGACTTTTAATACGCAATGTTGTATTATCTTGCTGTGCTCCTAAAATTCTGTATGGGAAAGAATTATCTGTTGATACTCTATAAATTTGAGCTGTAGGCTGATTCATCAAAGAACTCCATGTTTGCCCACCATTAAAAGAAACTTGTGCGCCACCGTCATCTGCAACAATCATTCGATTACCATCTTCGGGATCAATCCATAAATCATGATGGTCGCTATGGGGTGTATTAATTGCTTGAAAAGTTTTACCGCCATCGCGGCTACGCATCATTTCAACATTTAGCACATAAAGGGTATTTTCGTTTTTGGGGTCAACATAAACCTTAGAATAATACCATGCCCGTTGGCGAATATTGTTATCATTGCTTTGTAAATTCCAGGTTTCACCACCATCATTACTTACAAATAAACCGCCTTTTGCATTTTCAATTATTGCATACACTTTATCGGTGTTTGAGGGTGCTACTGCAACACCTACAATTCCCCAAACTCCTTTGGGCAAACCTTTTTTTTCTGTTAAATTCGTCCAGGTTTCACCACCATCGGTACTTTTATATAATCCGCTTCCATCGCCGCCACTAATCATACTATATGGTGTTCTTTCTACGTGCCACATGCCTGCATACAATACATTAGGATTACCCGGTTCCATTACCAAATCAGAGCAAGCCGTAAGATTGTTTACATATAAAACCCTTTTCCATGTTTTGCCGCCATTGGTAGTTTTATACACTCCTCTTTCTTCATTAGGCCCAAAAGTATGCCCCATAAGGGCTGCCCAAACTATGTTCGGATCTTTAGGATCTACAATAATGCGTATAATGTGTCGGCCATCTTTTAATCCAATATTCTTCCAACTTCTGCCGCCATCATCACTGCGCCACATACCGCCCAAACCTTCGGAAACATTACCACGTAATGAATTTTCACCTTCACCCACATAAATAATTGTTTCATCGCTGGGTGCAACAGCAACAGCACCAATACTTCCACCAAAATATTTATCACTTATATTTTTCCAGTTACTGCCACCATCGGTTGTTTTCCATACACCACCACCTGTTGCGCCAAAATAAAAAGTGGTTTTATGACTGAAACTTCCGGTAACGGCAGCACTTCGGCCACCACGGTAAGGGCCAATTTCTCTAAACTTTAAAGCAGAAAAATAAACCGAATCTACATTCATTGCCGGAGCAATAGTAGTTGCTTTTCTAGTTTGCTGCGCAGGCAAATTGGTTACCAAAAAAATCCCCAAGAATAAGGGTAAACTAACAAAGCATTTTCTCATGTTATATGGTTTTAAGTATTGAACTATTTACAAATTTGCTAACGATTGCCATTTTTTTTCTAATTGCTGCAACTGCTGAGTTAATTGTTGAACTGCATTTTGCATAGCTACGGTTGGCGGCATATCTGCATCTTCTAACATGCTTAACACATTTTGACTTTGTTGTAAAAGCGCATGATATGAGATTTCTGAGCCCATTCCTCGTCTGCTGCCATTACTACCTTGTAAAGCTTTTAAAGCAGCATTATCGTTGTTGTTTGATTGCATTAATTTTTCTTGAATGGCATTCAATCTATTCAAACAAGTTTTCCCAATTTCATAACATTGTTTTGCCAAGGTAAATTGTTGATGCAATTGCGCTTTAGATGTTGTTACCCTTGGATCCATAATTACTTCCATATTTTGTTGTAACTTTTTACCATTGGCTTCCAACTCAACAATATACTTACCCGGTAATACCCAGGGAGCAGTTTCTAACGGTGCTGTATTGCCGTAAATGGCAGCAATCGGATAAATAGGTGGTAATGGCAAAGGTGTGTAATGAACATCCCACAAAAAACGATGCATGCCCGGTTTTGATGACAAAATTTGCTGGGGTCGAATCCAGTATTTGGGAATATTTACTTTTGGAATATGATAAGGTGTATCGGTACTGGCATATTTTCGAACAATGTTACCAGCCATATCTTTAATGGTTAATGTAACAGCCCCTGCATAATCATTGGGCAAATAGTAGTCAATAATTGCTCCATCGGGCGGATTTTGGCCTGCCGGTTCTTCTTGTGGCAACGGTGTGTCCGTATTCATATCCCAACGAATACGCAGGGCTTTTTGTGGTTGAAACAAATAAGGATTACTAACGGTAATGCGTTGTTGTGCAATTTGACGAAGCGGTGTAATGTTATCTAAAATCCAAAATGAACGACCATGTGTTCCTACCACAATATCATCATCCTTAATTACCAAATCACGAATTGAAGTTGCCGGCATATTTAAACGAAGAGATTGCCAATGGGCACCATCATTAAAGGATACATAAACTGCATTTTCTGAGCCTGCAAACAATAAGCCTTTAACTTTTGGATCTTCCCTTACAACATTAATGGGTTCATTATCGGGCAGCCCATTCACTTTTTCCTGCCAAGTTTTACCACCATCATGCGTTATATAAATGTGAGGGTGTAAATCGTCGCAACGAATTCTGTTCACAGCAGCATAAACGGTATTATTATCAAAATGTCCGCAATCCATCAATGAAATTTTACTCCATGATGTAATAGAAGCGGGCGTAATGTTTGTCCAAGTTTTACCTCCGTTTCTGGTTATTTGAATATAGCCATCATCTGTGCCACACCAAATAGTATTGCTATCGGTATAGGAAGGAGCAATGGTATAAATTACACCTCTACGGGGCATGGTTTTAAATGCAGCAGTAGTATAAATGCCTACGCTGGCAGGTATGTCCCATTCACTTCTGGTTAAATCGGGGCTGATAACTTCCCAGCTATTACCACCATTATTGGTTTTAAACAATACATTGCCGGCAAAATATAACGTATGTGGATTGACGGGTGAAAACAATACCGGCGCCGTTCTAATAAAGCGATATTTACCACTGCGTATAGCTTCGGGGGCAACATTTTGAACCTGTCCAGTACGCTTATCGTATCTTGTTATTTTCCCGCCATAAATAATATTCGGATTTAATGGATCGGCAGCCACATAACCATATTCTTCAACACCAACGGGATGCCATTCACGAAAAGTAATTTGTCCGTCATTGCCGCGTGATGCTATGCCTACCGAGCCGCTTTCCTGTTGCCCACCATATACATTGTACGGAAAAGCATTATCGGTACTTACATGATAAAACTGAGCAGTGGGTTGATTATACCATGAAGAAAAAGTTTTGCCGCCATTTACGGTAATAATAGCACCCTGGTCGGCAGCTATTAAAATAATGTCAGGGTTATTTGGGTTTATCCAAATACGGTGATAATCATCACCGCCGGGTGCGCCTCTAAAGTCTGTCCAGTGATGACCGCCATCTTCCGATTTCCAAACAACCACATTGGCGGTGTACACAATATTTTCATTTTGAGGATCAACTTTTACTTCTGCAAAATCGCTGCCTCGGCCCCAATAGCGGCCATCATTACTAATACTGTACCAACTTTCACCACCATCATCGCTTCTAAACATACCGCCATATTGGCCTGCATCAACAGTAGCATACATTCTGTTTGGATTGCTTGGTGCAATACAAAATCCAATTCTTCCCAAACCTTGTTCAGTTGTTGGTAGCCCTTTGTTTATTTTTTTCCAGGTTTGCCCACCATCTGTTGATTTGTATAAACCACTATTAGGACCATTCCATTCGCCGTTTTCCCAAGGACCTTGTCTGCCGGCCCATAAGTCGGCAAAAACAATATTCGGGTTTTTTGGATCGATGGCTACCTGAACTGCACCGGTGTTTTCATCAACATACAAAACTTTTTGCCAGGTTTTACCTCCATCTAAAGTTCTGTAAACCCCTCGCTCGGCATTAGGTCCGTAAGGATGCCCCATAGCGGCAACAAATACCCGATCCGGATTTAGCGGATCAATTACAACGGCACCCACTTGCTGTACATCGGTTAAGCCAAGATGTTGCCAGGTTTTACCTGCATCTGTTGATTTATAAATGCCATTTCCTACGGATAAATCGGGGCGTTGCAATCCTTCACCTGAACCCACATAAATTATATTTGGATTGGAAGGAGCAACTGCAACATCACCAATGGATCCGGTGGACTGCTCATCAAAAATGGGTGTCCAGGTTCGGCCAAAATCATTTGTTTTCCATACACCACCATTGTTTACCCCAATATAAAATACATTCGGTTGTTGGGGTACACCTACTGCACCTACTGTTCTTCCGCCACGATGCGGGCCAATCATACGCCATTGGATTTCCTGAAATAAAGTAGGAGCAATTTGAGCAAAAACACTTGGAACTTCTGCTATACAACATAGCAATAGAAAAATACGGATAATCGATTTCATAGTGGGTGTATTTTGAAAGGTATGTAAGCTTTACAATCAATAGCACATCTGTGCATTCATGATTGAAAAATATTTTGTATTTGAAATTAAAAGGTACGCCGCAAGTGGTATTCTTTCAAAAAAATTATACAAATGGCAATTGTATTACGTTCATCCAATAATTCAATGCAGCTTTAAAAATTTTGCTACCTTTCAAATCTTAAAAAATTGGCAGCATGAGAAAATTGTACTATGGCCTGTTGTTGGCTTCAGCGTTTTGCTGGCAGGCAAAGGCACAACTGGTAAATCTTTCTACCCAATTTAAAAATTTACAACCCCGAACCATTGGCCCTGCCGGAATGAGTGGCCGTATAACTGCCATTGATGCGGTATGGACTAATCCTAACATTATTTATGCGGGAAGTGCCAGTGGTGGCGTTTGGAAAACTGAAAACGGAGGCGCTTCATGGACACCAGTTTTTGATAAAGAACCTATTCAAAACATAGGTGCAGTAGCTATTACACAAAGCAACCCATCGGTTGTTTGGGCTGGAACAGGAGAAGGTAATCCACGTAACTCTGTAAGTTTAGGCGATGGTATTTATAAAAGTTTAGATGGAGGAAAAACATGGCAATGCATGGGTTTGCAAAAAACAAAAAACATTCATCGAATTATCATCGACCCTAACAATCCCGATGTTGTTTATGTTGGCGCCATTGGTAATCCATACGGCGTGCATGGCGAAAGAGGTTTGTATAAAACGACTGATGGCGGACAAAGCTGGAAGTTGATATTACATACCAACGACAGCAGTGGCGTTGCCGATATGGTAATGGATCCCAGTAATCCCAATAAGCTTTTAGTGGCTATGTGGCAACATCACCGCACACCTTGGAGCTTTACCAGTGGAGGGCCCGGTAGTGGATTGTATGTAACTTATGATGGTGGAAAAACATTTAAAAAATTAGGCAAAGCTGATGGATTACCCGACGGCAATTATGGTAGAATTGGTTTAACCATTTGCCGTAGTTTACCTAGTCGCATTTATGCAATGGTGGAAGCCACCAAAAATGGTTTGTATAAATCGGATGATGGTGGAATTAAATGGGAACTGGTAAACAGCAATCCAACCGACGTTACCAACCGTCCTTTTTATTTTCAAGATATAAGAGTTGACCCTGAAAATGAAAACCGTTTATATAACATTAATCAAATGGTGAGTGTAAGTGAAGATGGCGGTAAAACTTTTCGTATCCTAATTCCTTACAGTGGCATTCACCCCGACCACCATGCCTGGTGGATTCATCCTTATGATCCCTCATTTATTATTGATGGTGACGATGGCGGATTAGCTATTACCCGCGATAAAGGAAAAAATTGGCAATTTGAAAGCAAGCTGCCGGTTGGTCAATTCTACCACATTAATGTTGACAATGCTTTACCTTATCATGTAATGGGTGGTTTACAAGATAATGGAAGTTGGTATGGCCCTGCCTATGTTTGGATTAATTCCGGTATTCGCAACAGTTATTGGACTGAAGTAGGCGGTGGCGACGGATTTGATGTAGTACCTGATCCTGATAATTATAACTGGGTATATTCAATGAGCCAGGAAGGAGAATTAGGCAGATATAACGTTGCTACCGGAGAACAATGGCGCATAAAACCACCGGATGTTGGAAGTACTTTAAGACACAGATTTAATTGGAATGCCGCCATTGCGCAAGACCCATTCGACAACAATACCATTTACTTTGGCAGCCAGTTTGTAAATAAAAGCACCAATAAAGGAATATCATGGAGTATTATTTCGCCCGATTTAACAACGAATGATACCGCCAAGGAAGATCAAAGTAAAAATGGGGGAATCTCTATTGATATTACTGGTGCAGAAAATTATTGCACTATATTATGTATTGAACCTTCGCATATACAACGGGGGGTAATTTGGGTAGGTACCGATGATGGGAACGTGCAACTTACTCAAGATGGCGGTAAAACATGGACCAACTTCCGTGGAAAAATTCTAGGCATGCCGGAAGGCAGCTGGATTCCGCAAATTCGTGCATCACGTTACAAAGCAGGTGAAGCGTTTGTGGTATGCAATAATTATCGTTTAGGCGATTTTAAACCCTACATTTTCCGCACAACTGACTTTGGAAAAACATGGACCAGATTGGTTGATGAAAAGAAAGTAACGGGGTATGCTTTGTGTATGATTCAAGATCCGGTTGAGCCAAATTTAATTTTTGTTGGAACAGAACAAGGATTATGGGTAAGTTTTGACAATGGCGAAAAATTTCAACAATTTAAAAACAACTATCCTTCTGTTTCAACGTATGACTTAGCCATTCAGGAAAGAGAAGGTGATTTAGCCATTGCTACCTTTGGACGGGCTATTTGGATTTTAGATGATATAAGACCATTACGTAAATTGGCTGCCAATAACGGAAAGGCCTTTACACAGAAGCTTGTAGCGTTCCCCATTCCTACTGCTTATGAAGCAAAAATGAAAAACCCTTCCGGTATTGAATATAGCATATGGGGTACTTACGAGGGTGAAAACAGGAAAAGAGGTGCTTCTATTAGTTTCTATACCGAAAGAAATGCAAATGATACAGGCAAACAAAAAATGCCGGATACTTTGCAATTACATATTTATGATGCACAACACAACAATGTAAGAAACTTAATGGTAAAGGCCGATACCGGTTTTAATCGCTTTTTCTGGGGGCTTGAAGGCAAAGGGGTAAGAAGCGACGGTGGAAGAAGAGGTGGTTTCAGAAATACCGGTAATAGTAACACTGAACCTCCCGGGTTACCGGTTGACCCGGGCACATACACCGTTGTATTACAATGGGGCAAACTAAAAGACTCCGCAACCGTTGTGGTTAATGATGATCCCAATGCCCCTGTTTCAATGGAAGTTAGAAAAGCACAACGGGCCTTTAATGCACGGATTGATTCATTAACGGTTCAGGTAAATGAATTAACGGAACGTTTAGCTACTGCAGAAAGCATTATGACTAATATTAAAAACAACTTGCAAAATATTGACAGCAGTAAACGTGATAGCATTAGCCGTAGCATGAAGCATTTAGAACAATCCATTAAATTAATCCGAGAAGATATTAATGGTAAACCACAGGAAAAACAAGGTTATGGCACCATACCGCAAGTAACCGTAAACAGCAATATTGCCAATGCCCGCAGTACAGCTTTATATAAAAATGCAGTGCCGGGTGAACAAGAAGAAAAGCTTTACAAAGTAGCCGAAGAAAGTGTACAAAAAGTAGCTAAAAAAGCAGGAAACTTTTTTAATTCAGAATGGAATAACTTCCGCAAATATGTTGAATCGGCAAAACTTGATTTATTTAAAAAGGACAATGAAAAAGATTAATTTTTTCATTAAAGTTGTTTTTTCAAATAATAGCGAAAGCGAATAACAGAAGCTGCTATCAGAACCAATCCACAAATTTCTGATAGCAGCTTTTCTGCATCTAAGAAATCAGGTGTACGGTCTTTCAATTCCTGATCCATCCATATTCCATGAATAATAAACAACAAGGCCATACCGTAAGCTACTAAATGCACATTTTTCCAATATCTAAAACCCATTTTGCTTTTTATTATTTTTTGGGTAGTTATGATAATGAGCAATAAAGCATAAAAAGAGATGCTCCCCAACAAAGCCATATAAGGTTGATGGGAATTGGTTAAAGGCCATAATAATTGCAACCACGAAAATGGTGCTGTTGCATCTAATGGTATTAAAATTATGTGTACCAATACCAAAACCAGGGCCACATATGCGGTGTAATTATGTAGATCGGTTAAACTAAGTTGTTGTAAAAAATCAGGCATTCGTTTCCAATGTATGGAACGCTTGTAAGCTGAACTTAACAACATACCTAACAAAATATTAATGGTTAATACAACTGTGGCAATCAATCCAACGGTTGAAGAAATATCAATGGTTTGCATAAATAAGTAGTGCATTGAAGAATTAGGGTTGAAAATAAATGAATGGGTAATTAGCATTAGGAATAGGAAGATGCATTGAACCAATGCCAAAAACACCTTTTGTTAAACTATCCGTTATTTGATACGGCGGATATAAGCTTGTAAACAAGCAACCGTCTTTTATAAAATGCAACGTATCGGCAAAAGGCAGTGCCATATTAATATCATGCAAAATAGCTATAACGGTAACTGATTGACGAGTAAGCTGTTTGGCAATTTGCATTAACTGATACTGGTATTTAATATCTAATTGAGAAACCGGCTCATCCAACAATAAATATTTTTCATTTTGTTCATTGGCATCTAAAATTTGTGCTAATACTCTGCACATTTGTACTTTTTGTGCTTCACCTCCCGATAAATGTTGATAAATGGTATTACTCAAATGTCGCACATCCATTAATTGCATCGCCTTATCTACAATGTTCTCATCTATTGCTTTTGGATGATTGTTGAAGAAAGGATATCGCCCCATCATTACCACTTCTTGCACTGTTAAAGCAAATGGCAAATAATATTGTTGCGAAAGAACAGCTCTTTTTTGTGCTAACTGCCTGGCATTCATAGTTTGCATATCTACACCATCCATAAAAATATTTCCGGCAGTAGGCAATAAACTTCCTGCTAATAATTGTAATAAAGTACTCTTTCCTGCACCATTTGCACCCATGATGACAGTAAAACTGTTTTTGGGAATTTTCAATTCTATTTGCTGCAATATTTGCTTTTTATGAATTGAAAATTCAAGATTTTTCACTTCAATCATAACCACCACCTCCTTTTTGCAGTAACTGAGTTTGCTTTAATAAAATAATGAAAACAGGGGCACCCACCAACGAGGTAATAATTCCAATGGGAATTTCACCGGGAGCAATTAATAAACGAGCAGCCATATCGGCAATGGTTAATAAAATGGCGCCACACAAAAAAGCAGAAGGCAACAGTACTCTATTATTACCCCCTACCCATAAACGCATAATATGAGGAACAATCAATCCTAAAAATGCAATTACGCCCACAAATGCAGTAGCAATAGCTACCATAGCCGTATTCAGTAATAAAATTTGCCACTTTAGTTTTTCAGTTTGCACTCCTAAAAAACCGGCTTCTTTATCACCCAACATCAGTGCATTTAATTGATTGGTACAACGCTGTAACAAATACATAACAGGCAAAGTAATTGCTGTAACAGTTATTACCTGCCACCATGAAGCCCCGGAAAAACTTCCCAAGTTCCAAAAAGTTATACTGCGTGCCTGAGGATCGCGAGAAATAAAACTTAAAAAACCCGTTCCGCTTAAAGCAATGGCATTAATGGCTATACCAATAAGCAATAAATTGGTAACAGAAACTTTAAATGCAGAACGAGCTAATGTATAAACCAGTACCGTTGCTATTATACCACCTATGAAAGCAAATAAAGGTACCAAAAAAACACCGGATAAATGTTGCATCCATAAGGGCAAGGTGCCTGATAAAACGAAAATAAATGATGCCCCAAAAGCAGCCCCGGCACTGGTGCCAATTAGTCCTGGCTCAACAATAGGATTACGAAACAGCCCCTGCATCATTACTCCTGCTGCCGCTAAAATTCCTCCTGTTATTGCACAAAGCAAAACACGAGGCAGACGAATATCTAAAAAAATTGCCTCGTGTATATTATTCAAACTTTTGTTTTGAATAACTAATAAAACCGATTCATACATTTCATGCAAAGAAATAGGAACTGCCCCCCATGCAATAGCCAATACCATGGTGATGGCGAGTAGAAAAAGTAATACTATTATGGCAATTTTAGGGTAACGTAGCATGTAGATTCGGGTGTAATAATTTCATGAGCAATAAAATATTTTCTGCACTTCGTGGACCAAAATAAACAATATCGTGTTCATTAAAACGATATATTCTATTATTCTTAGCAGCATTGGTTAATGCTACACCGGGTAATTTTTTTACACCTTCAACACCGCCTAATTTGTCAAAACCAAAATCGGTAACAATTACCACATCAGGATTTGCCGTGGCAATTGCCTCAGCACTTAATTGCGATGCTCCTTTAGCCTGATACACGGCCGGTTTACCCACAGCGAACCGAATAATGGCATCGGCAGGCCCATTTCTTCCACTCATTACAAAAAATACATTGTTGGCCTGGCCAAACTGTATCACCATTACTTTAGGGGTATCAGTACATTGTTTTTGTGCCGCATACACTATTTGCATTTGTTGTTGCAGCTGTTTATTTAATGAGTCGGCTACACCTTTTACGCCAAAATAATTGGCCAATGCAGTTAATAAAAGTTGCGCACTATCTAAGGTATTTGATTCAAAAAATTCTTTACAACGGATACCCACTTGTTGTAGTTGGGGAATAACCGTTGCCGGACCAATATTAGGGCTGTATACTACCACATCAGGACGCATAGAAACAATACCTTCGGTACTTAACAAACGGTGATATCCCACCTTAGGTAATAACTTTGCACTATCGGGGTAGCTACTCGTTAAATCACATGCAACTATATCTTTCCCTTTTCCCAAAGCAAAAAGCATTTCTGTAATTTGCTTTGAAACAGAAACTATTCTTTTAGCTGTTGCCGGATTAAAATTTTCATCCTGCTGCTTTTGTTTACAAGCCATTAATAGCAGCAGGGTGAATGATAGAATTATTGGGTTTAAAATTTTCATAGTTCTTAGTTTAGAAATGATATGCCAGCTTTAATCCACCATACCACATGGCCGTATAAGGACCCGGTATAAAATGAGGATCGGTTTGTGAAGCCAAAGTAGGCGATAAAAATAAAAACGTATAGTAGGTGTTGTTTAATAAATTATCAGCGCCAACAAAAGCATCTATATCAAAATGCTGATGGAATGTTTTTCTAAAACCAAGCTTGGCTCCTAATAATCGATAAGCATCGGCATAATTCAAATTATCGTAAGTATATGGCACTTTATCAACATATTGAAAAGTACTATTGAAGTAAATACCCGGCGCAGTTACAACGTCAAATCCAATATTTAAAAAATTAGGGGCTACACCGGCCACCTTATTTCCTGAAAAATTGAGTGTTGCGGAATTATTGTTATTATCGCTTTTAAAATCTACATAAGTAAAATTAGAATAAGTATATGTAACAAATGGTTTTACCGAACGGAAGAAAGAAGTATTAGATTGAACAGCCAAATAATTCAACGACAATTCTACACCGTTATCGCGTTGCTTACCCACATTTACGGCAAAAGTATAAAATGGATTTGTTTGAGTAGCTGCCACTGATTGATTTACGATTTTGTTACTTACATCTAACTGAAATAAAGCCAATTGATAAGATAGTTTATTATTCAACAAACTGCCTTTTACACCTACCTCATACTGAATACCCATTTCTGGTTGTAAACCATAATTCACCTTTCCAATTGCAGGAATTACAACATTGCTGGTAGTAGGTGGTGTGTATCCGGTACTAACATCAACATAAACAGAATTATTTTTATTCAACATTTTTAATATTGCAATTCTGGGTTTTACGACAGGCATAAAACGCTTATAACCGGACTGGTCCAAATGTGTTGGATTAGCAGTATTGGTTAACATATCACGAATACTATATTCTATAAAATTAACACTACTGCCTGCGCTTAACATAAAATTAGCGGGCAAATTTAGCTTCCACTCTGTAAATACATTATATGTTTGTGCCTGAATTTGCAAATCAGTTCTAATTCCGCCTAATACGCCATTAGTTAAATTATAAGTTTTATTGAATGAAAGTGTTTTCTCGAACTGTCCGCCAATAATACCATGAATACCAACGGAACCGGATTTGCCATTATACACAAAACCTGTTCTGCCTCCAAACGTTAAAACTGCATTAGAGTTTAAGCCGGCAGCAAATGGCTGATCTAAAGTATAACCTGATGTATAAGCAGTTGTTTGATTCGTAAAGTGCGTGTTTATTTTAATATCATCGGTAATTCCGGCTCTAAAACTTTCGATTAATACATGAGCGTTGTTATTAACGTATTTTGGGTCACTCCAGGTAATTCTTCTATATAAAGTATCGCCCGGAATTTCTCCGGCCAATTCTTCGTACGAGCGGCTATAGGATAAATAAGTAGAAATAGTTTGTTGGTCGCCTACATAAAAATCGCCTTTGAAAGAAGCATAATCTTTCGCAGAAGCACTATGATTACGGTATCCATTTGACGTTTGATGACCGTAGTTAAAAAACAAAACAGAATTACTACCGGCAGACTCAATGCGTGTATTGTTCCGATAAAGCCCATAACTACCAACAGTATTTTCTTCCAAAAACTTTGTTGTGTTGGGCTTTGGTTGAATGGAATACAATTTAACCACTCCTGCAATGCCCGATCCATATAAACTTGATTCCGGCCCCTTAAACACCTCAACTCGGCCAATGGTTGAGAAATCAATATCATCTAAAATGGTAACGCCTGTTGCGTCGGTTAATGGAATATTATTTAAATATACCTGATAACCTAAGCCATTAAAATTAGTAGTATTACCATAGCCGCGAATAATAATACGTTGACCACCCGATATACCTCGTGTTTGCATAAATACACCCGGAATGGTATTCATTTGAGTTTCGGGAAACAAACCATTACCGCGCTGTAAATCCTGATAAGTTAATACACCCACCGATTGTGCTTCCGTTAACTGATTATCGCGCTTACCTGTTGCCCAACCCGTAACTTGTACTTTATTTAAGTTGTCGGTAGTAGGTGTCAGTAATATCAGTAAATTTTTGTTAGAAGGTTTTACCAATATTTGTTGGCTCTCATAACCCAAGCTATTAACGGTAATTGTTATATTGGATGAAATGTTTTTTAGAACAAAAATGCCATTATCATCCGTAACTAATTTTTGCTGATTGGGAAGTACAATAACAGCACCAACAACAGGCTGATTGGTAAGGTTATCGGCCACCCTTCCCTGAATGTTTTGTGCTTTCAGTTGAATAATGAATAGCATTGAGAATATGAATAGATATAACTTTTTCATGTTGCTTTAGTATAAATAAAATAAACATTTTAGCCATTGACCAAAATTAGATTTGATAAGAAATTTTTGATAACAGAATGTTAACTGAGGTAAAAGCCTATTCGAGGGGGTGGCTGCAAAATAAAAATAGGCGGATTAGAATGTTTGGAAAAATTATTAATAACCCAAACATTTTCAGTTATCAATAACAGGTTAATTTGTATATGCTGCGGAGCATAAAAGAAAGAAAATATTTGCGAAAAGCTTAACCGATTTTGCTTACCAGCATCATTTCTACTTTTTTGTAGTGCTAAATGTAAAAGGTCTGTATTATTTTCTGCATTATCGGGTAAACAGCAAATGGCCACCGTTGTTTTACTGTAAGTAATGGCTATTACATCATATAGCAGTCCCCTCCATGTAAATTCTTTATTTTTTTCTTCCCATGAAAAATTATTTTGAACAATATGGCCAGCCTTATTTAAACTAAAAACTAAATGACAGGCTGCTTTTGTATCAGGATGAGCAACAATATATTGATGCATTTCAGCTTTAAGATGTACTTTATACAAAGCATACCATAAATGGTAACCACCCATATAAATTAAAAGTACAGTTAGTAGTAATATGGATAAGCTTTTCCTCATATTGCAGGCATGGAAATTAATAAAACCCTACATGCCGAACAAATATTTTGGATGAACGCTTATCCTTCTTACTACTTAAAAAACCAACTGAAACAATTAGGGGGCATTGTATTGTGTTACTTTTACCCAATCAACCAGCATTTTCGCTTGCTTTTGTTGAATGAGCTTCACAGTTTTTTCGGGAAGGCCCAAATAAGGTTGTTTCACTTTATTTACACCGGCAGGATAGTTTCCACCTAATGCAAAATTGAGAATTAAATATTTTTTATTGCTAAACGCCCAAGGACCATATTTAGTAGTCATGGCTTTTGTAACAGTGTACATCGGTTTTCCATCATATTCAAATACCATAGAATCGGGTGTCCAATTAACTGCATAAATATGCCATTGTGTAGCATGGTTATTTTTAGGATAATAATAGCGTTGTACAAAGGGTGTTTCGCCGCTATAACCCGGACCATGTATGGCAGCACTACTCCATGCAGCATCACCTACATTTTCCATCACATCAATTTCACCGGTTTGAGGCCATTCATCGTTCCCCAAAATCCACCAGGCAGGCCATAAACCTGCACCATTAGTAATTTGAATACGTGCTTCTGCACGACCATATTCAAATTCAAATTTGTCTTTTGTGTTGATGCGAGCTGAAATAAAATCAAAATATTGCCCATCGTGTGTAACAAATCCCGGAGAATACAAAGGTTGTAAAACCAATTTATTATTCTTTACATATAAAGTTGCATTAGAATCAACATAAGCTTGTAATTCGTTGTTCACATGAAATCCGGTAACCACCACATTCCATTTACTGGTATCTAATTTTGATGATTTAAAATCGTCGAAAAAAATTACTTTACCTTTTTGACGGGGCTGTGCAACTGCTAATGACGTAATACCAATTGCAAATACTATAAAAATGAATACCGACCGCATAATTTAATTGTCAGGTTTTGAATGAAAAAATGGTTGCTTGCTTAAATTATTTAAAATGTTTCAATTATTGGTAAATGCGCACATAATCAATTTCCATTTGATCAGTAGTAAAGTTCGAATCAACAGTTCCACCTAACGTACCGCCCATTGCTACATTCAAAATAATAAAGAAGTTTTGATTGAATGGGAAGTTGCTGTTGTTAGGTAAAGTGTAATATACCACATCATCTACCAGCAACTGTATGGTAGCAGGCGACCAAATAGCCGAATACTTATGAAATGTGGTAGAAACATTTGCAACGGAAGTAGTAGCTCCATCGCCATATTGATTCACTTGCTGGGGATAATGTAAAGTTCCATAAACTATATTTTTGTTATTGCCATTCTGTTCCATAATGTCTATCTCGCCGCATGCTGGCCAACCTACAGTTGAAATATTATTACCCAGCATCCAAATAGCAGGCCAAGTTCCTATTGATGCCGGCAACTTAGCACTCACATCAATTCGTCCATATTTAAATGCATATAAACCTTGAGTTTTTAACCTCGCAGAAGTGTAATTACTTCCGGAATAACTTTCTTTTTTGGCAATAATTTTTAAGGTTCCATTAGAAACAATAGCATTGTCGGTTCTAGAGGTATAATATTCTAATTCATTATTACCCCAGCCACCGGCACCTAAATCATACGTCCATTTGGTAGGATCGGGGCTTCCGGGTGTATTAAACTCATCTGACCAAACTAAATTCATTTTAACCACAACCGTAATTTGAATATTAGCAGAAGAAGTTAATCCTGATGCACTTTTCGCAATAACATTAATCGTATATGTTCCTGACGATGTGTATTTGTACGTTGTTACCCCAGATGGTATAGTTTGAATTACTCCATTACCAAAATCAAAATCGTAGGATACTGCATTAGTAGCAGATGCGGTAAAACTTACGTTACCACTACTATCAGTAGCTACTACAGCTGTTATTTTTACACTACCGGGAGCTTGGTTTGGAGGGGTAGGATTTTTACTGCTACCCCCACAACCCGCCAGTATTGACGTAATAAATACACTAAAAATTGTTAGCTTAAACATAATACTATTTTGAAATAAGATCAGTGCTATTGTGCTCTGAAAATTTGATACCATGCATTACCATCGCTTCCAATATTTCTTAACCACATTACATTGGAAGTTAGCGATAAAATTTCGTATGTGTTACCACCTGTTCCAAAACCAATAATTCCATTACCGGGAACTGTAAATTGAATGCCGGTTGAATTAGTACTGTTTGAACCAGAGTTGGCTGTTCCAAAACCAAGAGTCTTAGTACCACCGGTTGCAATGGGATAACAACCATCACCACCTGATTGTCCATAAAATGCAGTAGCAGCGGCAATTAAGAAAGAAGAACCATTGTTATTATCATTCATAGTAATGGAATTGCTGCCTGCCTGTGTAAATGTAATTACACTACCATATGCGCAAGCCGGCTTTTCATTAGGCTGCGCCTGATACCAATCAGGAAAAAAAGATGTGGTAGGTCCTACACCAAAGTGCCCAACAGTATCGCTGGCAATTATCCAGTTTTTAGAAGTACCATTAGTTAGTAAAGACATTATATCGGTAGGTATTTGAAACTTATATAATACCCTAATTTGCTTACTAAGGGTAGTAATAGCACCTCCGGTACCAATGGCATTTACGGTTATGGTATAAGTATTGGTATCAATGGTTGTGTACTTATACGTAGCAGTTCCGGAATAAGTCATAACGGAATCGCCATTGCCGAAATAAATTTTATATTGCAAAGCATTGGTAGCTTGAGCCGAAATGGTAACATTGCCGGAACCATCACCGGTAGGGTTATTAGCATCTTGCCCCTGAATAATTACATTGATTACCAAATCCTGTGGGGTTTTAATACTTCCAAAACTATACTCAGTTTTTTTACAGGCTATAACCGCAAAAAAGGTTACAACCACTGCAGCAATCATGTATTTAAAATTCGTTTTCATATACAGTTCATTTATTATTGAAGATTCACATTGTTCCAATAAAATGTTTTACCGGAACCTGCATTATTAAAGTCGAAAAATATAGAACACTTATCATATGTATTTGAAGCACTCCAAGCGGGTGTTCCGGCTTGAGGCTGGCTAAAATCAAACGTAAGTGTTTCCCATTGATTGGCTAAAGTTGTATTGACCAAAACTTGCACATAATTATTGCCATTGTTGTGGTCTTCAACTTTTAACAAAACTGGAATACCTGCAGCAGGTGAATAAACCTGCACCGTCATTTTAGTTCTGGTTGCACTTAATGGAATAGGTGTTGCAAACCCAACCGGAGTTCCTATTGTTGTTCCTGCCCAAGTTTGCGCTCCTGTAGGTTTAGTAGTTTTCATTACCCAAAGTCCGGTATTAGCAGGATCGGGTGCTAAAACAGAACTATTATTACCGAAATCCGTTACCGTTGGGTCCATATCAGGATTATTAAAATCAACTGGTAAATTCATTTGAGCTAAGAAATGAACATCATCCCAATAAAATACGGAGCCGTTACCCGGATTACCGAAATCAAAGAAGATAGAAGCCAGATCATAAGTGTTGGATGGATTAAATGCCGGTGTGCCGGATGCCGGATTTGAAAAATCAAATATTAATCTTTCCCACTGATTAGCTACCGTAGTTGGTACATCGGTTTCCACAGAAAGACCATTATTCGGATTGGCGTGGTTATCTACTTTCAATTTAATATCCAAACCTACAGCAGGTGAATATACTTTTACCGACATTTTAGTAGCAACCGATGTAAATGGAATTTTTTGTGCAAAGCCTGCAGTTGTGCCAATGGTTGTACCAGCCCAGGTTTGTGCTCCTACCGTTTTGGTGGATTGCATAACATGATTAGTATTATTTAATGGATCTGTTGTTAATACAGAAGCATTGCCCCCAAAATCAGTCATAGTATAATCAACCGTTGTACTTTCAAATGTTACCGGCAAATTAATTTGAGCCAAAGATGCAGGTGCCATTTTAAGATCATCAAAATAGAATGTGGAACCTGTTCCCGGATTACCAAAATCGAAGAAAATAGAAGCTAGGTCGTATGTATTGGAAGGTTTAAATGCCGGGGTACCGGGTGCAGGATTAGAAAAATCGAATGTTAGCATCTCCCACTGATTGGCTACTGTTGTCAAAACGTCTGTTTCAACAGAAAGACCATTGTTGGGATTAGAGTGATTGTCTACCTTTAATTTAATATCTAACCCTGCTGCTGGTGAATACACCATCACCGTCATTTTTTTATTACTATTTGTTAACGGTATAGGGTTAGCGAAACCTAAAGAAGTACCGATAGTTGTTCCTGCCCAAGTTTGCGCTCCGGCAATTTTTACCACTTTCATTACATGATTATTACTATTCACAGGATCAACTGCTAACGAAGAAACATCACCACCAAAATCAGACATCGTATAATTGGTATTTGGATCTTCGAAAGTTACCGGCAAGTCTATTTGTTTTGAAACTTGAATAGTATCTGTATATTGAGTAGTTTCACTACCACCACTTAATGCTATTACTTTTACTACATATGTGCCTGCATTTAGATAGTTGTGGGTAATAACCTGCCCAGGCAACGCTGATGTATAAGGTTCAGGAGTAACATTGGTTGAATCGCCAAAATAAATTTTAAAGAAAGTAGCATATTTAGCTGTGGCACTAACATTAACCGTTAGGTTACTGGTTGTTAAATTTACTTGTAGGTTTTGCGGTGCTATAAATGATACTACTAAAGGTTGTGTGAAGGTAGTAGTGCCTCCTTTTAAATCGTGTCCTACAATTTTAACCTGGTAATTCCCTTCTTTATATATGTGCTGCACACTTGCGCCGGCCCTAATACTAACAGGAATTGTAGTAGTATCACCAAAATAAACATCATAACTTACGGCACCTGCACCATTTGGCGTAATGGTTACTAGCCCAGTATTATCTTGTGTAATATTAAACATTACCGATAAATTACTTGCTGTTGCAGCCGTTGAAACGAAAGATGTATCGGTAAACGCCTTTTTACAAGCGCTGATAACAACAATCAGCATTATAAAAATTGTTATTTGTTTTATTATTTTCATAACAAAATATTTTATGTGTTTAATAGCCGGGATTTTGTGTTAAACCCGAAACCAGAATTTCTTGTTGCGGAATGGGGAATACTTCATTTTTACCCACTACAAACTTTGGCCCTAATACAGTAGCTGCTTGCCCGGTGCGAACTAAGTCAAAGAAACGCTCACCTTCCATTGCCAATTCTAATCTTCTTTCATTTAAAATAGCATTATACAAAGCCGGTCCTGAAGCAGTAACATCATGGCTGGCATCGCTTACCTGAAAGGCTCTTCTTCTTACCATGTTTAAGTATTGACGAGCTAATGCATCATTAGGTGAAGTGCTTTTATTCAATGCTTCTGCAGCCATTAACAAAACATCGGCATAACGAATGGTTCGGAAATTGTTCAAATAGTTTAATTCAGGCTGACCACTGGTTTCACCAATACGAGGCAAATACTTTTGATTGTATAATCCTGTATTTTTATAAGGTGCTACCTGATAAGTTATACCCCAGGTAGGATTAGCTGCAACATAAGCTTCAATATCAAAACATGTGGCAGCTTTGCGCTGATCACCATTTTCATAAGCATTGTTTAAGTTTTGTGTGGGCAAATTAGTGCTCCATCCCGGTGCATAGGGCATTAAGGGAGAGGTAGCTTTTAAATTACGTACACCACACTGCTGTACGGAATAGTTACCCTGGCCTTGCAAAACATTTGACCATTGATAGTACGGTGAGGTATTGGTGTATTGTATTTCAAATACAGATTCGGGACCATTTTCGCCAGACTTTAAAAATATAGAAGCAAAATTATTTACTAACGCAAATGCATTAGCGTTGATTACACTTTGTAGCACAGTTGCTGCAGAATCGTATTTATTTTGGTACAAAAACACTTTTCCCAACAATGCCTGAGCAGCATATTTGGTAATGCGTCCTTGTTGTAGTTGTACAGTAGGTAGAACCCCAATGGCACTGTTCAAATCACTTTCAATTTGTAAATACACATCAGCTTTAGGCGATCTTTTTAAGGTACCGGAATTGGAGAAGTCTAAACGTTTATCAACAAACAATGGTACATCACCAAACATTTTTACAAGTGTAAAATAATAGTAAGCACGTAAAAAGTATACTTCACCATACATAGCATCTTTACCGGCAAAATTGATGGTATTACCTGCTGGATTCTTGTCTTTATATTGTACCAAATAATTAGCACGATTCACCCCTTCATAAGCATATTGCCAAATTTGGGTTAATGTACCGTTTACCGGAGTTAGTGTATAATCATCAATTTGTTGCAGATCTAACACATCAGAAGCGCTTTCGCCACCTGCAACAGAATTATCAGAAGCAATATCGCCAATGGGCACAACTTGATTTAACCATTGCAAGGGAGTGTATACACTTACTTCCATTGTACGATAATCAGACTCAGACTGCAAATAATCTAATGCAGTTACCAGAAATGCATCGTGTGGATTATAGTCTATATATCTTTTGCACGAAGCAAGTATGACTAGCATACTAAAAAGCGTAAAAATTTTTATATATTTTTTCATAACTGTTAGCATTTTATAAAAGTTTTAAAATCGCAGATCAACACCAAAGTTGTAAGAACGAGCTTGTGGATAAGCGCCTAAGTCAACTCCGGTATTTAAAATGCCACCTGATATTTCTGGATCGAATCCGGAATATTTAGTGAAGGTGTACGCATTCTTAACCTGCATATATATACGCACTTTATTAAATGCATTTTTTGCAAACGATTTGGGGAAAGTGTAACCCAATTCTAAATTTTTAATTTTTACGAATGAGCCATCTTCCACATATCTATCCGAAACTCTGGCATTATTATTCGGGTCAGTAAATGAATAGCGAGGATAGCGGGCATCATTAGTAGTTCCGGGACCCGTCCAACGTGCCAATATGCTTCTGAACTTATTAGTAAAGCTGGCATTACGTTCATAGGCACGATAAATATTATTACCTACTGATGCATACAAGAAAGCAGAAAAATCCCAGTTTTTAAATTCTAAATTTAATCCCCAACCCATTGTGAATTTGGGGAAAGGATCTCCAATTTTAGTTTGGTCTTTACTATCAATAACACCATCGCCATTAATATCAACATATTTAATATCGCCGGGTTGGGCGCCTGGTTGAGAAGCCCATTTGGCAATATCAGCAGCACTTTGAAATAAACCTGCAGTTTTATAACCATAAAAATATCCGGGAGACTGGCCTTTTTCAAACACAGTTACAGTTTGTGATTGTCCATTGAAATAACTTCCACCTACTAAACGAGCAGTATTATCAGAGTTAGTAGCAGTAACCAAATTTTTAGAGCTGGTAAATGTTACTGAGGTATTGATGTGGAAATATTTTCCAATATGGTCAGTATATGAAAGCATCGCATCTATTCCACGGCTTGTAGTTGAACCAATATTGGCTAACGGGGCTGGTATTGTACCCAAGTACAATGATTGTGAAGGTGTGAACAATAAACCATTTACATCTTTTCTAAAATAATCAGCAGTAATTGAAAAGCGATTATTAAAGAAATTCATATCAAAACCCACATTAAACTGTGCTTGTTTTTCCCACGCCAAATTGGGGTTAGCTTGCGAACCCAAGGAAGAACCGGGTGTAAACATATTACCAAAACTGTATCCATTACTATTACCTATATTATTATATGGACCGCCGGTAATAATAGTATTACTTTGCGGACTGGTATTACCATCATTTCCGGTAGTACCATAACTTGTTCTTAATTTCAAGTAATTAACAAAGTTAGAATGGAAGAATTTTTCATTGGAAACTATCCAACCTGCAGACCCCGCAAAGAAGTTACCAAACTTATTATTAGCACCAAATGCATAAGAACCATCTCTTCTGGCACTAAATGAAGCAAGGTATTTTCCCTTATAATCATAGTTAATACGTGAGAAATAGGAGATATTTTTTCCGAAATATTGATAGTAATATCCGGTTTGTGCATTGGTATTAGTAGCTGTATTTACGCCTGTTGCAGCAGTATAATCGGCAAATGTCCATGAATTGAATGGAACATCTTGCCTTGATACACCTATTTGATTACCTGAATTACGCAAGAATACGATACCTGCAACTGTTTCAAAATGATGATCATTTCTCCACTTAAAATTATAATTAGCAAAAGTTTCCCAACGATAATTAAAATTACTGTTACGGGTTGACGAAACTGAATTATGCCTTCCGGTAACAGTACTACCATCCGCATTCAATGAATTATCAACATTCAAAGGGCCATAAAATATTAATGGATAAAATGCTTTTGCATTATCATTATAAGCAGTATAACCAAAACGAGAGGTAATTTTAATATTCTTCACTACATCATACTGCAATTCAAACTTTCCATAAATTTTATTACCTGCATCTTTATTATAAGTATTGGCCAAATCGGTTAATGGATTATGCACTTCCTGTAGCAATAAATTACTGAAGCCGTAAGTTCCAATGGTATTTGGTATGGTATTGTATACCGGTACAGTGGGGTCAAAGTTTAGGGCTTCACCAATAATGCTATTAAATGAATTTTCTGCAACACCCTTTGAGTTTAGCAATACCCCGGTTGTATTTAAAATAAACTTCAACTTAGGCATTAACTGAAAGTTGAGGTTTGCAGTAAAATTGCCTCTGGCATAATCACTTTTACTTCCACCACCTACAATACCCGCCTGATCAGCATAGTTTGCAGAAAGAAAATATGATACTTTATCAGAACCGCCGGTTACTGAAAAAGAATACAATTGCAATGGTGCTTTTTTAAAAATTTGGTCTTGCCAATTTGTTCCAACGCCAACTTTACTTAAGTCAGGAAAAATTACAGGCCCACCTGATGTTGTACTACCTTCATTTACTATAGCTGCATATTCAGTAGCATTTAATACACCAATGGTATTGGCTACTTCTTGCGTACCATAGCTAGCATTTAAATTGAATTGTGTTTTTTGGTTGCGACGGCCCGACTTTGTGGTAACAACAATTACCCCATTACCACCTTTCACACCATATATAGCTGTGGTGGCGGCATCTTTTAACACGTTAATAGATTCAATGTCTGAAGGGCTTAAAGAGTTAAAATCAACCAATGATTGCTGAACCCCATCAATAATCACCAATGGGTCAGATCCGGAATAAGAAGGAATACCGCGAATTAAAACGGTGGGAGTTACACCAGGCGAACCACTTTGTATGATATTAACACCTGAAGCACGCCCTTGAATGGCATCTTCAACCCTTACCGGATTAGCCTTTTCAATATCGGCAGCTTTCACAGTTGAAATGGCACCGGATATATTCGTAACCTTTTGTGTACCATAACCAATCACTACCACATCGTTTAAATCATTCACTGATTCTTCCAAAGCAAAATTTTCTACTCCGCCGGCATCTACAGTTCTGGTAACCGTTTGCATGCCCACATGCTTTACCACAATTTGCTTACCCTTTTGAGGTATGGAAAGCGTATAATTACCTTCCTCATTGGTAGTTGTTACAATAGGGGTGCCTCTCACCTCAATACTAGCACCTGCAATGGGTGCACCGGTAGCTTTATTAATAACCTTTCCGGTTATTTTTATTACCTGTGCCCGCAACGTGAATGTTGCACTTAAAAAAATGGCAAATAGTAGCCAAAATGGCAATTTTAATTTCATAAGCAAGTAATTAAAAATGAAAAATGAAAAAGCAAAAAAATACGCCAAAAAGGCAGTATTGTTTTTTTATAGAATAAAAAATTGGAATTAGAATGAGTAAACAGAGGCAAACCAAACCCTGTAATTTGAAAATGTAATATGGGCAGTTTGTTCAGCAACATAGCAAGCAATAAAATGGCAAATAGTTATTAAATTCCAAACTGAATAGTGTTTTGTAAAACTAATTGCTACCTTTACCATATAAAAATTTTTTGCCACATCAATACTACATCTATTCATTAAAAGCCTATATTTAAGCCTATTTTGAGTACATCAATACTACATCATGCTTTTCCTAAAAACCAATTTTCAACGATGTATGCCCCTAAAACTTAGTTTAATGGTTTGCCTTGTTGCTTTTATGATTTGTAGCAAAGGACAATCATTTATTGGGCAGCGCGAAGTAGTAAATTTTACAAAACAAGCCTATAATGCAGGGCGTCAAAACTGGAAAATATTACAAGACAAACAGGGCCGATGCTATTTTGCCAATAATGAAGGGGTGCTCATTTTTGATGGCAGCTTTTGGAAATTATATCCTTTACCCAACAAAACAATAGTTTGGTCCTTCGATTTTGGGAATGACAATAAACTATACGTGGGCGGACAAGATGAGATTGGCTATTTTGGTACTAACAAATATGGCAATTTGTCATATACCTCACTAAAAGAATTACTGGATACAGAAGATCAAAAATTTGCCGATGTATGGAACATTGTGCACCTTGGCAATGATGTTTTTTTTAGAACTACCTCTAAAATTTTTCGATACCATGATGGGAAAATAACGGTATTACTTCCTTGGTCTGCATGGGGCTATATGGGTATTTATAATAACCAATTAATTGCCCACGATGAGGAAAAAGGAATTATGGTACTACACAATAACCAGTGGCAAACACTAGTACCCGGCAGCGCTTTACCGGCAGGGTTTTATATAACCGGAATGGCCCCCTATGACAATGGAAGCTTAATTACCACAGCTAAAAACGGATTATTTGTTTTAAACGACAAAGGAATTAATAGTTTTCAGGCGCAAGGCACTTCGGCCATGCAAGGTTTTACCTCGGTAATTCAATTAAACAATGGCAGCTATTTATTGGGCACCTATAATAATGGTATTATTCATATTCAAGCCAATGGCGCACTCATAGAAGCATTTACCAAGGCTGAAGGCTTGCAAAACAATAATATTAAAAGTTTATTGGCCGACCAGTTTCACAATATTTGGGTAGGATTAGAAAATGGTATTTCATTTATCCCATTTAATAGTGCCATTAAGCATATCAATCCTCCAGTATTTAATGATGCCTCAGGTTTTGCTATGGCCCTTCATGAACAACAATTATTTTTCGGATTATCGAATGGTATATATTCATTACCTATTACCAATACACTTGATTTAAGTTTTACCCTGAATAACGTTCATCGCATTGCTGAAGGGCAAACCTGGCAATTATACCATTATAAAAATTTGTTATTAGCAGGAAAAGAAGAGGGCTTTTTTCAATACAACAACAGTAGCTTTACGCCAATTGATGTTTCAACCGGCTATTGGACTTTTAAACCGTATGATGCAAAAAACGACTCATTTGCATTAGCAGCAGGTAATTATTTAGGATTGCATTTGTTTAGCTACCAAAATAATCACTTCATTAATAAAGGAATAATTCCTAACCTAAACACCTCTGCCCGTTATGTGGAGTACGATAGTGCTTTGCATTGCATTTGGGTGTCTCATCCTTACAGAGGTGTTTATAAAATTAATTTACAGAACAATAATGTACAGCTATATACTGCAGCTAATGGACTTCCATCTACTTTAAACAACCACGTATTTAAAATTAAAAATGAAATTCTTATAGCTACCGAAAAAGGAATTTATACCTACAATGCTACCACCGATAATTTTCAATCATCTGCCAGTTATCAACCCATTTTCGACAGTTTAAGTATTCGATATTTAAAAGATGATGCTGCAGGCAATATTTGGTTCGTTCACGAAAAAACGATTGGCGTTGTTGACTTTTCTACTTCAAAACCGTTTATTGTTTACTTACCCGAATTAAGCGGTAAAATATTAAGTGGATTCGAGCATGTATTTCCAATTGATCAAAAAAATATTTTTATAAGTGGCGAATCAGGCTTTTACCATTTAAACTACCTACAATACAAACAAAACATTCATCCACTAACGGTATATATTAGAAATGTGAATGCCAAAAACAAAGAAGCAAATATGGTATTTGGTGGTTTTTATGGCGAACCCAATGCCGATGCTTCGCAAAGTGCGGAAAATTTTCCTTCTATTACACACAAATACAACTCCGTTCAATTTCAGTATTCCGTTGCGTTTGATGAACAACAAAGTAGCATTGAGTATAGATATTGGTTAAAAGGATTTGACAAAGAATGGTCGGAATGGACTAAAAAATCGGAGAAAGAATATACCAACCTTCCTGCCGGGTTTTATACATTCCAAATTCAAGCACGTAATAATTTAAACAATACTTCTGCCATTAGCAGTTATTCCTTTTATATTTTACCGCCTTGGTATAAATCTATTTGGGCTTATTTGGTTTATGGCATTCTGTTAATAGTGATGATAATGTTTTTGTACAAGTTCCAAGAAAATAAAATTCAGCAAAAGCAGGAAAAAAGGATGTTGGAAGAAAGAAAAAAATACGAGGAAGAACAACGCAATTTGGAATACCAACACCAATTGGCTTTAGAAAAAGCAGAAAAAGAGTTAATACAATTAAAGAACGAAAAACTAGAATCTGAAATAAATTTCAAAAACGCTGAATTGGCATCAACCGCCATGAACCTAGTGCAGAAAAAAGAATTCTTATTGAAAATTAAAGACGAGTTAAGCAAAATAAACAAATCTGGTAAAGAACAAATTGAACTGAATGAACTGAAGAAAATTTTGAAAGAACTTTCTGAAGAAAAGAATTTGAATGATGAATGGGAGCAGTTTTCTGTACATTTTAATCAAGTTCATAGCAACTTTTTATTAAAACTAAAATCACTTTATCCCGACCTAACAGCGAATGAATTAAAACTGTGTGCTTATTTACGCATGAATTTATCGAGCAAGGAAATTGCACAATTAATGAGCATATCAACCCGTGGTGTTGAAATAGGCCGTTATAGATTAAGAAAGAAATTACAAATTCCTTCCGATGCGAATTTATTTCGCTTCTTGTTAGACATTGAAGAAAGCAATACAGACGGAGTTTCTTCTATCAACGAAAAAAATGATTAATCATTAAAAAAACTAAATAAAATCTACAACAAAAGGGGTGCTAAAATTTTTTGCCATATATGATAACCATTGGCATTCATGTGTAATTCATCATTTAAAAAAATAGATTGATTTATGGTACCATCTTTATTCAACATAGCATCAAAAACATTTACAAATCTGGTACTAGGCTGGGTTTTCAAATATTGTTGAATCAATTGATTAGCAGCTTTCATTTTTGACAACCATTGCACACGGCTTGGGCTTGGCTTTATAGAAACATAATCAACTGGAATAGTTGGATACTTTTCACGGATTAATTGTAAAACTGTTTTTACTCTATCCAGTATTTGTATTGGCGTAATTGTAGTATCCTCAGCAATATCATTTTCACCACAATAAATAACAATTTGCTTGGGATGATAGGGCCAAACAATATCCGGAATATAATGAATTAAATCGGGCAATGTAGAGCCGCCAAAACCTCTATTAATAATTGTATGATTTGGAAAATAACTCTGCACATCGGTCCATTTTCTGAACGATGAACTTCCTAAAAATAAAATAGCATTTTTAGGAGGAAAGTGAATGCTATCCTGTTTTTTAAAAGCTGCTATTTCATCATAAAATCTTGGTGACTGTGCATTTGTCACACCTAAACTCATTATGCATAAGCATACAATCAAAAGCTTTTTCATGTTATTTATTTTTTACCAAACATAAGTGGCCACACTGCCTGCAGTAAGCACAGCAACAGCATATTGGTTATTAAATTGAATACCAAATGCCTGAGTAGTATTGTTTGAATTAAAAACAATTAATACTTTTTTACCCTGTGGTGTTAAAAAAGCAACATTAGGCAAGTTATTAATCATATTCGAAGCAATTCGGTACGAGCCGTAAGGTACAAACTTTGATGCATGTGCTATAATATAGTATGCCACATTTCTGGTAATACTATTTCCTTGTATAGTTAAAGCGCCTAAACATTGTGTGCATCCGCCGGGCGTGTGTGGTTCATAATTCGCATCCGCAGCAAGATTCCATTCAAGCACTGTTTTACTCCAATTGCGTGGCGCACCAATAATTAAATTTTGGATGTGCCATTGTAAATTGGAAGCAAAATCACCGGGTGCTCCTACCCATTGTTCCGTAAAATAAACATGCTTATTAGGGAATGCGTCATGCACCTGGCTAAGTGCACTAATATCACCTGCATACAAATGAAAGGCCGATCCGGTAACATATTGCGCAGCATTAGGATTATTTAAAATTGTCAAGGGATAATCAGGTCTGTCGCAATTATGATCGTATAACCAAATTTGGGTAGCAATATTATTACTTTTAAATACTGGCCCAAGTGCATTTTGAATAAAGTTTGCTTGTTCATCGGCTTGCATTACCATACTTGGATTATTGTTTGGATTTAATGGCTCATTTTGTATGGTAATAGCATAAACGGGAATGCCTTGCTGTTGAATAGCCATTATATACTTTGCTAAATATTGTGCATAAACCTGATAATATTGTGGCAATAAACTTCCACCAACGGTAGCGTTATTGCTTTTCATCCATGTAGGTGCAGACCAAGGAGAACCTAAAATTTTTATGTTCGGATTGATTTGTAAAATTGCTTTTAAAACCGGAATTAAATCAACAGTATCAGCAGCCAGACTAAAATGCTGCAATAAAGTATCTGTTGTTCCGTTAGGCACATCATCATAAGAAAAAACCGAACTATTTAAATCAGAAGCACCAATACTGATGCGTAAAAAATTGATGCCAATACTACCAGAATCATTGCCAAATAATTCATTTAATAAAGCTAATTTTTGTGAAGTTGGTAACTGATTAATCAAAACAGCACTGCCACCGGTTAAGGTAAAACCAAACCCATCCATGGTTTGGTATTGCTTTGTACTATCAACTGTTATAACTTCATTGGTTTTGTTTGTTGAATTGAAATAAATAACAGGTTGCTGCTGCAAACCTACAGTACCGGAAGCATTAGTTAACCAACCATACATTTTATTGGGACATTGCACAAAAACATTTCGTTGTGCATTTACCCATTTACTACTTAACAATGTACAAGTTAAGCATGAGTATAAAAGGAAAAATTGAATGGTATTACTTTTGCGTTGCTGCATTTATTAAAAATACAAAATACTATCTAAATGCTAACGCCACCCCTGCCCCAATACCATTATACTTGGCAAAAGTATAATCGGCATAAATTTTTAAAATGGTCAAATTAAGGCGCACTCCCCAAGTATTTGAAATACCCGAAGCAGTATAAGACATTGCTAAAGGATCGGTAGCATTAACGGCAACAGTATTATTAGGCGGTGGAAAGTTAGTATATAACGTTGCCTGATAAGTTCCATTTACATTAATGTTTGATTTTCCTGAATTATAACCTATAGATGTATAAATTTCAAGAATTGAAAATTTTGCTGAAGCAATAGCTTGCACAGTAAAAGCAGAAATATCATACTGCAGTGCAGCATTATTACTTTTTATATTGGTTGAATTAGTCAAATCAGGATAATAATCTGCTGAAAGATGATTGTATGCAGCTAAAGCAGACAAATGCAAGAAGGGGACTTTTTTTATAAAGGGTAAATAGTTAGAAAACTCATGTTGCAAACCCACACCAAAAACTCCCATTGATACATTGCTTAAATCAGTTTTGGGAAAATATCGAACTTTTAAATCAGTATGTTTAAAAATACCAACCCCCACTTGCGCTACCGGTAAAGGAACCGATACCGGCAAAAATGAAATATTTTTCTTAAAATCATTACCAATACCGGAAGGAGTAGTAAAATCTGTATAAGCCTGTTGTCCATTTTCTGTAACATTAACATGAATGCTTTGAGAAGAACTTCCTCCCATAAAAGTAGGTAAGCTTGCACTAGTAGCCCCACCATTTAATTTGAAGGTAGTATAATCAGCATTATTAAAAGTGAAACTTTGTTTACTGGTTGGCACTACTGCTGCTTGTAAACTAACAGAAACATCTACACCTAAAAATTTATGTGCTCTAGCTGTACTAAACCAGCCTCGGCTCATGTTATAAATTTCACCTTCACCAAAAGGTTGTAAATAATTTCCAACAAATTTATTAGCATCGGCAGTTGCTGAAGCTATTCCTTGGGCTTTGGTATGTGTTGTAGCAAGCGCTACCAAACATAACAGGGCAATTTTTTTCATATTCATGCATTTAGGTTTTATTCAATGACAATACTCAATGGCAAAATGCTAAATTAGCAAAGCAACTTTTTACTTAATAACTTTTTAAGTAAAATTTGAATATGGCTGCTAAATAATACCTAAATGATTGAAGTAGCGTAAATATTGCTGCTTATAAAAAAAGAATAGTACAAATTTATGATAGGATTGTTGCTATTTTTTCTTCCGCTAAGCCAAATGAAAGCGTCATTCCGGCTCCACCTAAGCCATTTAAAATGTAAACACCGGGCAAGGGTTCTAAAAATACTTCAGTAGCACCATTAGTCATTTTTGCATAAATACCATTCCAACTTTGTAATAAATTCCAAGATTGAGCATGCACAAACTGTTTTAAGTATTGGGTAACCAAATTATTTAAATAGGCACTATCAAAAGGATCAAAAGTTAATCCATATTCATGCGTATCACCCACCGTAAATTCTCCTAAATGATTTTGAGAAACCATTACATGAATACCCCATTTTACATATTCTGACATTTCGGCTTCATAACGTGCTTTTAATTGAGGCAATGAAGGTGCGGTTTTAAAGCTTTGATAATGAATTAAAGAAAGACCGCCGCATAATGAAGTACCAATATGCATACCATCGGCACCGGCATTGTAACGCAACATTTGTAGTTTGCATTTGGTAATTGCCAGGCCATTAAATTGCTCAGGAAAAAGTGTTTCAAAATCAGCGCCTGAACAAACAACAACTACATCAGCCTGCAAACATTCTTTACCCAAATAAACTTTACCTGATTCAATGTTGGTTACTGCTTTGCCCCAAATAAATTTTACTTCTAAAAACTCGGATAAATATTGTGGAATTGTAGCAATAGCTTCCCGTGGATCAACAATCATTTCTGTAGCACTATATAAACCACCTAATAAACCGTTTTCTACTACCCCTTCAAATTCTTCTATGATATCTTTTTTACGCATTAATTCAACTGGCTGCCCGTTAGTGTGAAAAGCATCATATAATTCTTCTAATACTTGCATTTCATCATCATAATAAGCAACATGTAAACTCCCCGATTCCCTATACCATAAACCTGCACTATCAGCTACTTCTTTCCAAATGGCTTTACTGCGCATGGCGCGGTTGTATAAAGTACCCGATGGTTGACCAATTGGCCATATCATTCCAAAATTTCGAACAGAAGCTCCAACAGCTCTTTCACTTCGTTCAATTACTGTAACACTAAATCCTTTTAAACTCAATGCCCTTGCTGTAGCTAATCCTACAATGCCGGCACCAATAACAATTGCTGATTGGTTATGCATATTGAATACTTGTTTGCGAATACTTTAATTTGAAATAATACAAAGCCATTGCAGTTCCAATAATACCAATTACTGAAAAAATCATTACCCCCTGTCCATATAATTGCGACCATTGCATTTGTCCATTAAAAAATGTTTTAACCATAATTACAGCAACACTTCCCAAGTAACCAAACGAATCGGCTACGTACATTAAAAAACCAACATTACCGGTTTGACAATACGTGCCAATCATTCTATCAAATAACATACAATTAAAAGGAATATAACCAATGTATAAGCCTAAACCAACCAATGTTATCCAATAAACAGGGGGTAATATTGCTTGCATAAACAACCATGAACTTATACCGGAAATTAAAAAACCGATAATAATTAAGTAATGGGTAATAAAAAATGCTTTGGCATTATTCTTAATTAGTATCATGGAACCAATAAGTAATAATACAATTAAGGAAATGGGTATTTCTGTTTCAGTAAAAATAGCAGCATTTTTTCCCAAACCCATTTCGCGAAACATATCAGCGGCGAAATTATCGCGTATATCACGAAACACCGTTAAAATAACATACACAGCAATTAGCAAAACCAAACCAACACTAAATTGCTTAAAAAAGTGTTTACGTTGTTGTTTGTTTAATACGGTTCTGATAACCCGTTGCGCTTTATCTTCTTCTGTGGGGGGCGGAATTTTTTCTAACAAAAAAACCAACCCCACCATAGGTATAGCAAAAACAAAACCTGTTAAAAATGGCATCCAAAGTTCATTAACATGAAATTCAACCAATAATGTTTTTCCGACAGACTTCACAAAACCTGATGAAAAAATAAAACTAACCGCTAAGGCAGCACCTATAAAATCGGTAGCTTTTCTGCCTTCTACAAATGAAAATACAATTCCCCAAATAATTCCTAACGGAAACCCATTGATGAATAAAAAAATAATATTGTAAGGTGAAGGTGTAATTGCAAAAAATAAAAGAGCCATCCAGGCAATAGAAACCAACAACAAAATAACCTTTCCACGACCTACTTGTTTTAATTCAGCAATAAATTTTATACCATAAAACTTACTAAACATGTATCCTAAAACCTGAGCAATCACTAAGGCATCTTTGTATGGCAATCCAAATACATTGGGCATGTCATGAAAAGTGCCTGCAGTAAAAGGCTTTCGGAAAGCATATACCGTTGCATACGTTAAAAAGGTTATAACAGCAGCATACAAAGCCACTTTTACATCATTGAACTTTTTGTATGACAAATTCTTTAATGGCATTCAATAATGACTTTTAGTTGTTCTAAGGAGTGTATAATATAATCCGGCGAAAGCATATTTAATTGTTCTTCACTACAAGCACCTGTTGTAATAGCTATTACCAACCCACAATCAGCATTTCTACCTTCTAAAATATCCACTTCCGTATCACCTACTTTAGCAATATGTTTAGTATTTTGAATACCCGTTTGTTGCATAATTGCTTCAATCATATATTTAGCAGGCCTACCTTCCGGCACTTCATCACTACATACTACACAACTAATGCAAGGGTGATTAAACCAGTTTAACCTATGTAAAATAGCATTTGTAATTGGGCGTGTAAATCCGGTATCGAATGCAACTTTAATACCTAAACCTTGCAACCATTCAAATATTTTTTCGGCATAAGGCAATGGTTGTAAGGTTGGAGTTGTTTCGTAAAAGTGTACCATTTTTTTTGTAAAATCATCATGTATGGTATTAGCCGAATTATCGGGCAACAATGGCTTTTGATACTGTTGCAAAATAATTTCAATAGCTTCTAATTTTTTGTAGCCCATTACTTTGTCAACATCTTCCGGTGCAACAGATAATCCTGCTTGTAAAAATGCATCGCGAAACGTTTGATTAATATTTCCATTATCGGCAACTGTTGTTCCTGCTATATCAAAAACCACTAATTCTATAGGCATATTACTGTTGTTGTGTTAAATGTTGAATAATACGTTGGTAATAGGTTGACAATGATGGCAACGGTTTATGCATTTGCTTTGCTTGTTCGTCCCATTTACGTAAAACAATATATAATGGGAATAAAGGATCTGCTTCAAATGAAGCAGCCTCTTCTGCATTCATTTTCCCACCTTGAAATGCTAATGTTTGTTTACTTGCTTCGGATAGCTGATTGTAATATTCAGGATATTTATAGGTCAAATATCTTTTTGCATTCACATGCGACTCAATCAATTTAGCAATTTTTAATGAGAATCCTTTTTCCAGCACAAAAGCTGCGCCCAGTTTTTCATGATCAACCATGCCATATTTGTCCATATGTGCGGTTGCACTTACATCATTAGGCAATACATGCTCATATAAATGCCCTATATCGTGCAAAAAAGCTGCTAATACCACATCATTGTCATAGCCTGCATCTTCGGCCAATAATGCACATTGACACATGTGTTCTATTTGTGAAACCGGCTCCCCAATATAATCTTCATGTCCAAATTTTTCATAAAGACCGATAATTTCCTGAGCGGTTTTTTCAATATTACTGGGTATCATACCATTATTTTTGAAACAGTTGTTGAATAGGTTTTCCAACAGGGTGATTAGCTGTAAATGTAAACCCTAAAAGCTGGGCAATTGTTGCTGCAATTTGATCTTGATAAATCTGCATTGGTTTCTTAACTTCTCCTTCAGGAGTAATATCGGGGCCCATTACAGCCATCCATATTTGTGATGATTCCGGAATGCGTGTACCATGACTACGCCAATTTTCTTTATTTACATCACCACGACCATGATCACAGGTTACTATTAAAGTAGTTTTGTTTTTATAATTTGGACTACTTTGAATATAATTCCACAAATCGTGTATCATAGCATCTTCAGCATGCGCACTCTTCAGGTATTGATCATATAAACCGCTATGTGCAAAATCATCGGTTTCATCAAATGCAATGTACAATACTCTTGGCTTATAGGCTTTCATGTATTCACGGGCAGCTGTGTAAGTAAAAATATCAGGACGAACATTTAAAGGTTGTGCTGTTAAAAACTGCATATCATTAATTAATGATAACGCTGCATTGTTAAAATGCAAAGTATCTGTATCAGCGTTTACATATATTCCACTTTTCCATTTATTTAAAATATATGGAAATACATCCCAGGTAGTAAAGGCAGCAACCTTACCCGTAAAGCCTTTTTGTTTATTTAAAAAACCCAAAACATTTTCGTTTTTGTTTTTTATTTTATCATTCGAATTAACAGCGGTATCGGGATAACCGGTGAATATTTCATTATATCCGGGGTAAGAAAAATTATATGGGTTGGCAACATTCATATCGTTTTCATACAAACGATTGCCATACAAACGACCATTTTGCTGAATGGTAGACCATAAAAAAGGAAATAGCTTGGCTCTACTTGCTTCAGGAGTTGGGGCAGTAAATTTTTCAGCAATAAAACCACTATCACGGGTAAATTCTTTGTTAGCTAATAATGCTGCATCAACACCTTTAAAAACTTCTTGCCAACGCATACCATCTAATGTAACAATTACAACGTTTTCTGTTTTATGTTGAGCATGTAGCACATTTTGGATAAATACTATTGCTACTGCAAGAAATAACATTACTTTTTTCATAAATTTATTTTGTTGTTTTGAAATTAGTTCATTTTGGCAGTTCTTCCATGTTTTTTAAATAGCTAATTAACTCTTTGGGTTTATCTGTTTGCAAACCATTAATACCCATTTTTACGTACCTACCCCAAACAGTTTCATTTTCATTAGCGCTTTCTACATCTAACCAAACTTTTATCCCCAATTGTTGGGCTATTTTAATTAAGTTGGGTTGATATAAATTATCAACTACCGCCACTTTGGTATTTGCAAAAAATTGTGCAAGCTTATCATCCGTTAAATATTTTTCTGGAACACTTGTTATAATAGGTATTTGTGAAGCCACTTGTTGCCATTGCTTATATTGATCGATATTGTTAGGGTACACAATAACTTGATGCTGCATGCCAATTTTTTGTATTTGCTCCCACACTTTTTTAACCGATGCCATTTTAAAATCGAGGTATATATTTATTTTGTTCTTACACAATTGCAACACTTCTTCTAAAGTTGGTATCTGATATTGCTTGCCATCAGCAGACTTTAGAGATAATTTTTTTAGTTCATTATACATCAGGGCACTAACGTTACCTATTCCATTTGTAGTTCTGTTAACAGTAACATCATGCATTAATATGGGAACACTATCCTTTGTTTCTCTAACATCTATTTCAACATAAGCAGCGCCTACCTCAATAGCTGCATTGATGGACTCCAATGTATTTTCAGGATATACAGTATGATTCCCTCTATGTGCAATTACTACAAAAGCAGTGGAGGAATGAGGCAAAGCCCCATTCCCCTGCTGTGCATCAACTGAAATTGAACATGAACAAGTAAGCAAAATAATTAGAATAAATGCCCAATACTTTTGCATAAAGATTGGTTTAATTATTTTAATAACCACATTTTTTGGTTAAGATCATCAGCACTAAATTGTTGGTTTTGTAGGGCAGCCTTCCAGTTAGCTGCATTCTGTGCTTGCTCCGAAACGGGATAAGCCCAACGAATAGGAATAACACCATTATTCCCAACACCACTTCCACCTTGAAAAGCAGGTACGCCCGTTCTTCTCCAATTATAATAAGCTTCGTAACCAGAGTTTTGGAACATGGCAATGTACTTTTGTAAAACTATTTGCTGAATGGCTGTAACAGGGTTGGTTGATAATTGCACTGCTGATTGAGCATAGTAACTATTAAAATTAAAATTTACAGGATAAGGAGTTACCTGAGTAGTTGATGTTTTACCCGGTGGCAAAAAGTAAGCTATAAAACCAGGTTGCGTAATATCTATTCCATAAAACTTCATTGATTCAGTAATGCCTGTTTTGTAAAAGTTTTCAGCATTACCGGAAACCCAGCCCCTTTCAATACCTTCAGCAATATTGAAGCATTGCTCTTTATAACCTATTATAACATCAGGCTCACCAACAAAAGTGGAATAATATCTTTTTCTGTTAGGGAAAGAATATAAATTGGCTGATGCATTACCGTACATTATAGATAAAGGTAAACCTGTACTAGCACCTACAAAGTATTGAAATTGTGCAGGCTGTAAAGTATCACTACCAACCAATGCCCAAGCCGGTTCGCAGGTTACAAAAACACGAGGATCATTAATTGAAGTTAATGCACTTACATAAGTGCTTGCCATGTTATTGCGCTGTGCAATAGAACCAAAGTTGGTTGGGTTGAATGGATACTGCAAGTAAGTAGGATCATACTGAGCAGCCATGTCATCGGCCTGACCGGTAAATATGGGATATTTTGAAGGGTTGTTGACAATATTGGCAAATTGAGCAGGAACATTCAATGTTGCATCATTTGCTTTATTGCTTAATTGCACTAATACTCTAAGCCTAAATGCATTCACCGCCTTTTGCCACCTTGCCAAATTTCCCTGATAAAACAAATCTTGCGATGCTAATAGTGATTGATCGTTATTAGCAATTAATGTAGCAAAATGAGTATTAGCAGTATCTAACTGGTTTAATACATATGCAAAAACCTGTTGTTGTGGAGTATATGACGGTGTTGGATTACCGGAACCTAATAAAGCCTGAGTTACTGGCACATCTCCAAAAAGCATCGTTAAATTATAAAAATAATAAGCACGAATAAATCTTCCCACTGATTCATAAGGATTAATAGCACCTGCACCTTTAGCTGTGGCTTCATGCTCCATTTGTACAACATTTTTTAGCACCAAATAAGGATCAAACGAGCCATTCGTCCATGAATAAATATTATTGCCATAATAATCGTAGTTATTACAGAAATACTGATTCCAATTTTGCACATTATTCCATGAGTTAAGCCCACCAAGTGTGCCATAGCTACCATTACCGGCCACTGCCGTTAATACATTTCCTAGTATTAACCCCGGAGGTACATTTGTAGGTCTATTAGGGTCGGCTTGCAGAGCATCAATTTTTTTTGAGCAGGATGCCAGCATTACTATACCAACCAGTATAAAAGCTATATTTTTAAAGTGTTTCATACTAAATATTTTTAACATTAAAATGATAGGTTTAAATTAAACCCATAACTGCGGGTTGTTGGAGTTTGAAGTCCTGAACCACTATCTTGTGTGTATTGATCAACATCCAAATCTTTGTAGCGACTGGGGAAGAAGTATAATAAATTTCTACCCACCAATGAAACACTGGCGCCACGTATAAAAGCTGTCGACTTTAATTTATTTACCGGAATATTATAAGTAATTACAACTTCGCGAAGCTTAGCATATGTTTTCTTTATAATGTCTAAGTCGGGTATAGAAGCCATTCGTGTTACAAAAGGTTGAACCTGACTTTTGGTAGTATTGGTCGTTTCACTTAATGATTTCATATTCGTAATTTGACCGGTAATGGGATCAAGACTAATGGGCGCTCCGGTTAAGTTTACACCCTGTCCGGTATAAGCAGCAATATTGGCTTCATCAAAAGGCCTTGCTGCACCAAAAGCACCGGTAGCACTCTCAATATGGCGACCACCTTGTAATGTTTTTTTACGAACATAATCTTCCATTACACCGCCCACCATACCATCGAACTGAAAACGAAGTGCAAAATTTTTATAACTGAATGTATTTATAGCTGCCCAAATGAAATCCGGATCAGAATGGCCATATATTTTTTGTGCAGAAGAACCTAAATCAGAAAAACGCAAATACAAACCTGAGGCAGGATCAATTACCATTTTTCCATCGGGTGTACGCACAAAGGCATTACCGTAAACAAGATCAACACGTGTACCATTTTTAGAATAGTTATTCGGATTTGAATTATTTACCCATTTTCTAACATAAGTAGAAATATTGGTTGTTACATGCCAACTAAATCCGTTAGCATTACTTATTGGGTTTGCATTCATGGTAAATTCCCAGCCATCATTGGTATAAGCATTACCATTGGTTAAAAAGCTAGAATAACCAGATGCAGATGATGTTCCCTGATTAACAATACCGGTATTTAAATAGTGGTAATGCGTAATGTCGATCCCCAGTTTATTATCTAAGAAACGAATATCCATACCAAACTCGGTAGCTTTTCTTTCAGCAGTTTGAATATTAGCACTTACTGTTTGATTGGTATAACTGGCACTATTGGTTAATTGGTTGGTGAATGTTGGGCTTAAAGTATAGGGCTGAGAGAATTGATAACTAGGCCCATTATAAGCCGACATCCAGTTGTATCCATAACCAGCCGCTGGTGTTCCGCTTATATCTGGCGTAAAGAAAGCATTGGTTCCACCACTCTTACTTTCAGCATAAGATGCACGTAATTTTAAAAAGCTGATTGCACGTGGTAAATGCAAATAATCAGATAACACTGAAGCCACATTGAAAGAAGGATAAAAATAACTATTGTTATTAGCTGGTAAGGCACTAGACTTATCCACCCTTCCAGTAACGTTGGCAATTAAATAAGATTTATAACCCAAATCAACTGAATAATAAGCACTTAATACTTTCATAGCCGAACGGAAAGTGCTACCCGTTAGTGGATTTAAAGAATTTGAAAATGCATAAATTCCCGGAACATTCAAATAGTTGGTAGATGTAAAATTCGAATTGAAGTTAAAACTACGTACTGTACCTCCGCCTAATGCTTCCATATCTAACAATCCAAACAAACTTTTTTTATACCTAACCTGACCATCTACATAAGAATCAAAAAGAGCTCTTCTGTCTTCTCTGTAATCACCCATACGTAATTCACGACCATAAGCTCCGGCAGAATAAGGCATTTTTTCATAATTAAACATATCATAGGTTGATATACTTGGTCTTAATTGGAATTCTAAATTAGAGGTTGGCTTATAATTCAATGAAACATATCCATACACGTTATTTTGATAATGGCCTCTTAACCACTCATACGACATGAAATAAGGGTTGTTATAACGATAATACTCTTCATATTTCTGCTGTATCCCGGCTAATCCGGGTTGCCAGTAATTGCGCATATCACTCATAGCCCAATCAGCTCCACCCCAAAGAATGATATTATAGATAATACTATTGGGGCCATACTGTACATCTGGAATGTTTGGTGTTGATTGACGGCTGTAATTAATATAACTGCTTAAAGTGAGTTTTGGATTAAAGCGTTGTGTTACATTAGCTGTTACATTAAAGTTATTCAACTGTGTATTGGGAACTATACCTTTTTGGTATGTATTACCAAATGAGAAACGTACATCTGTTTTTTCAGTTGAAGAAGAAAGTGATATACTATTTGTTGAAAGTAATCCTGCTTGTATAAACTTTCTTAAATTATCTTTTCCTCGTGCTAACCAAGGTGTAGGTTGCACATGACCAATATAGGTAGATCCGTCTGCAAAAGTGGTAGTATAAGTTTGTGATGGATCATATTTACCATCATACTGAGGTAATAATTGCCCCTTGAATTGTGGCCCCCAAACATCATAATCATAATCGTTAACACCAACACCAATGGCACCGGAGCCTCTGTAATTGGCAGGACCTGAACCGCCACCACCAAAAGCATATTTACCATTATCACCAGGTCCATATAAATCTTGATATTTAGGCAAGGCTATAAATCCCTTATTGATTTGCGTACTGGAATTAAAATCAACATGCAGCCCTTTATTTTTTGAGCCTTTCTTTGTAGTAATAATAATAGCTCCATTTTTTCCCTGAAAACCATACAAAGATGCTGCATTGGGTCCTTTTAATATGGTAATAGTTTCAATATCGTCGGGATTAAGATTATATGTATCAGACGTAAATGGTACACCGTCAACTACATACATAGGTTGGTCATTAGCACCATTTTCCCCGCGAACAATAATTCCGGGTGAATGGCCAATTTCTGAATTGATATTAATGGTTAACCCTGCTGCATTTCCTTTCAAAGCATTGATAGGGTCAGCCTCACGGGCTTTAGTTAATTTAGTTGCATCAATGGTTTGCACTGCATAGCCTAAACGCTTCGATTCTTTTTTAATACCTGTTGCGGTAACCACTACTGCGCTTAAATCTGCATTTTGCGGGTTTAAAGCTACTGCAATATTTTCTGCATTGTGAACAACCAAACGCTTACTTTCAAAGCCAACATAGGTAAATTCGAGTACATCATTTTTTTCTACTGAAATACTAAAATCACCATTTGCATTGGTAGTTGTACCTCTATTGGTTTTTTTAACGGCAATAGAAACACCTTCAATAGGTGCTTGCGTTACAGCATCTACCACACGCCCTTTTAGCACAATAGCTTGTGCCTGAACGGAAGCAGTTGCAAATAAGCCTACTGCTAGCAATAACAGAAGCTTAAATAGATTGGGGAGAATTTGCTTCATAAACAATTATTTTGAAGCAAAACTATCTGACCAGTGTTACGGAATTATTGCGCTAAGATTAACAAATAGTAAAGCAATAGTTAACAAAATGGGTAATAAAAGATTATTTGTTTACCAATATTAAACTTTTATCAAAAAATTGTTAACAGAATTCCTCAGTCATTATTACGAGGTTGAAAAAAATAAACTACTAACAAAATTGCATCAGCAGTTCCTATATTTTCCGGATTATGCCATTCGTTCGCATCAAAAAATAATGAATCACCTGCTTCCATTTCATAAACATCTTCACCAATCGTATAGCGTAAGTTTCCTTGCAATAAATATTTAAATTCAAAAGCTTGTGTTATTACAGGTTGGCGTTTGGCATTGGGCGTAATGCGTAATAAAACAAAATCTAAATGATACTCCTCAAATGTGGTAGTAAAAATGCGCTGGTAATAAAAGCCTTCCGCATTTTCTTTTTCAAATTTCTGATAGTCGTGCTTCTTTTTAAACACAACTTTATTACCACTTTGTTGCAGATTTATATTTTTAAAAAAATCATTTAAATCAATTTCTAAGCCTTTTATTAAGTTAAATAGTACATTCAAAGATGGAATTGTTCGGCTGTTTTCTACCTGACTAAGCATACTTTTAGTAATACCTGCTTTTTCGGCTAATTCTTGTAATGTAATGTTTTTATCTTTCCGAATTTCCTTTAAACGGTTGCTAATTTGTATAATCACATCTTCCTGCATAAAAAATTCATTAGGTTGTAATATACATTTGGAAAAGCAAATTATGGAACATTTCATAAAGCTTAAACTCTTATTAAAATATGCTTATGCGCATATTATTTTGTTTTTAGTGTAGCTACTTTTGCAAAACAATATGTTAAAAAAGTTGGTTATATTACTCATGTTGGTTGGAATTGGCGGGGAAACTTTTCAAACCAATTTTATTGAATTGTATTACCGACTCAATACTGCTGCAATAACCCAAGAATATTGTATTAATAAAGATAAACCGCAAATGCATTGTAATGGCCAATGCCATTTAGCTAAACAATTAAAAAAAGCAACCCAACCCGAAAGCTCAAATTCAAGCAACAATAAAAGCTTCAAGTTAATAGATTTATTTGCAAATACCTACAATTGCTATACCTACACTCCTTTACAAGTACAACAAAAATATTATATCGTAAAAAGTGCTTTCATTCCTACCGGTTACTATAATCTCTGCTTTCATCCCCCCACCATTTGTGCATAATTTTTAAAATGTAAAATTTTCTGCGCAGTAGTTTTTCTATTACTGTAGCAAGCCTGTATTTACACATTATATTTAAAATAAATTTATGCATAAAAAAATATACCTTACACTTTTATTGTTAAGTGTAACCTATACCACATTTGCCTGTGCTATTTGTGGCTGCGGAGGCAGTAATTTTTACCTTGGCTTAATGCCTCATTTCAGAACAAAATTTATCGGCATTCGGTATGATTATAGTAATTATAATACAGTATTAGCTAATGATCCTACACAATTCAGTCACAATTATTATAATTCCATGCAGTTGTGGGGTGGCTTAAATCTTGCCAAGCGTTGGCAACTGCTGTATATAGTTCCCTTTCATTTAAACAAACAAATAGATGATGATGGAATTACCAACCAAAATGGTTTGGGCGATGCTTCGGTAATGGCGAATTATTTATTGTTTCATAAAACTAAAACATACGAACACAAAGCAGGCATTGAACAACAGCTTTGGGTAGGCGGAGGTGTAAAATTACCCACAGGGAAAATGAATTTGAATCTCAAAGATCCCAACGTTACCGTTGCAGATGTAAATTCACAATTAGGCACAGGTAGTATTGATTTTATTATGAATACTATGTATAATATACGTATTGGAAATTGGGGCATCAATACCTCATTAATGTATAAAATAAATACTGCCAAAAACGGCTACACATTTGGCAATAAGTTTACCGGTAGTACCATTGGCTATTACAATATTGCCATGAAGCAAATAAATATTATGCCAAATGCAGGAATGATGTATGAGAATGTGGCCGCCAACAAATTAGATGGCGCCAGCATTTCAGCGACAGGCGGCCATATTGCCACTATAGTTTCAGGGGTTGAAGTAGGGATTAAAAAAATAAATGTAGGGATTAGTGCAATGGCTCCATTCAACCAATATTATGCTATGGGGCAAACAAAATTAAATTGGCGTGGTAATGTACATGTTAGTTTTAGTTTTTAACTTTACACAAAACCATGTATATGAAGCAAATTATCGTATCGGCATCAGCTCTGCTTATTTTAGCAGCCTGTGCCGGCAACAGTAACAAAACGGATGCAAAAAAAGATAGCACCGCAACCACTAGTGCCCCAATGGCTATGCAGGCAAAATTTACTGCTGATATGGTTGATAATCAACGTGACCCTTCATGTGGTATGCCCGCCAAAGCCGGGCTAGAAGATACCGTTCACTATAAAGGTTATGTAATTGGCTTTTGTAGCAAAGAATGTAAAGATGAGTTTTTAAAAGATCCGGAAAAGGGTTTAACTGCGGCCGATTTAAAAAAGAAACAATAATTGAAAAGCCGCTTTGTATTTAAAGCGGCTTTTTAATTAGTTCTAGTTGCGTTAAAATTCGTTGATATTTCATCCAAACTTCTTGATACAATTGATGACTAGAAGAATGCGGTGTATAAATAGTTGTATTATTCAAATTTACATCTAATTGAGCATTTATTGCTTTCGCAGCAACTATAGCTGCACCTAAGGCCGAGCTTTCAATAGTATTGGGCAATATAACTTTCATATTAGTTATATCTGCAAGCATTTGAACCCAGATTGTACTTTCAGCAAAACCACCCCCGGCAAATAGGGTGTATTCAGTTTTGTCATTAGCAACCAACTGCTTTATAATGGCATACACATTTAGCAAAACTCCTTCCATAATAGCTTTCATACAATGCGCTTGTGTGTGTTGACGAGTTAAACCCACAAAAGCAGCGGTAGCTTCAGCATTCCATAAAGGTGCACGCTCACCGGCTATAAATGGCAATACAAGTAACCCATTACTGCCAGGCTCTATGTTTACCGTTTCATTGAATAAATTTTCATAACTATTATTCGTTTTTAAAATTTCATTTTTAAACCATTGTATAACACTGGCGCCATTATTGGAAGCACCACCAATAACATAGGATTGTTGGCACAAAAAATAACAAAAAGTTTGAGCAGATGCATTTAAAAGGGGTTGATGAATAGTACGTCTGGCAGCAGCACTGGTGCCAATTGTAACGGCAATTTGATCTGGCGCTGACACACCCATGCCCAAGTTGGCTAATGGCCCATCGCCACCACCAATTACTAATGGAACCTGAGCAAACCAATTAGGTAATAATGTATGATTCCCATAAAATACTGTTTCAGGTGCAACAATGGTGCTGAGTTGTTGTTCACTAATTTTAAGTTTATTCAATAGGTTAGTTTCCCATTGTAACTTTTGAATATTACACAAACCCATTGCCGTTGCTATAGATGTATCAATTACATACTGCTGTGTTAGTGCAAAAAATACATATTCCTTCAAACTAATAAACTTTGCCGCCTTATTAAAAAGTTTGGGTTCATTTTTTTGCAACCATAAAATTTTACAAACAGGTGTCATGGCATGTACCGGTACACCTGTAATTGTATAAAATTCAGCAGCGCTTTTATTTTGGTACAATTCCTTAGCTTCAGCATTAGCTCGTGTATCATTCCATAAAATACAATTTGTTAGTGCATTTCCATCCGCATCCATCACAATTAAACCATGCAAAGCTGCACTAAAGCTTATACACATAGGGGGTTGTTGCAAATAAGCTGTTACAGAATTAATGCATTCGATTACCGCTAATAAAATAGTGTATGGTTCTTGTTCGGCATAACCGGCTTGGGGTTGAAGGGTTGTATTATTAACAGAATAACGATATAGCATTTCTGCTGAACCGGAAAAAGCCACTGCTTTTACCGATGTAGTACCCATATCAATAGCCAAAAAATAGCCCATAGTATCTGCTGCTTATAGTAAAAGTGAAAATAAAATAGGAACAAGTTACAGGATATATTTTTTTTGCAACAACAAAACTTACAAAAAACAAAAAGCGCCAAATGAATGGCGCTTTTGTTGGTTTGGATGGTTGGTGATAAGCTATTTTATTCCTGCTCTTTTCTTTAGTTCGCTAATGGGCATTGCTATCATTCTGCCCATGGGTTTGTCACCTCTATAAGTAATTACTTTTAACATAACAGCATCTTCTGGCGGTGTTAATGGTGTAGTATAAACAGGATAATATTGGTCGGGGAATGAGTTATCAAAACTGTAGTGTATTTGCAAATCCGGCACTTCTGTACTCATTTCAATTTTTAAAGTGCCATCCTCATTTTTAGAAGCATTAAAAATTGGGTCATACATGCTGGGTGCATATTTTACTTGCTCAATATCTAAGCGTTTAAATTGGTGTTCAACCCTACTAACAAAATCATTCCAATTTTTATTACTTTTTGGCGACCATACAGTTTCAGAAACAGCAAATGCTCTGGGCCAAGTCATATATTGCAAATGCCTAGTATTATACACCTGTTCAGTCCATAAGTTGGCTTGACCACCCAAAATGTATTTACTATCTACACTATCAGGTACAGGTTCAAATTCATAGGCTTTTTGCAAACGTAAAGTAGCATAAACTCTTGGTTCAATAATTGAATCACCTTGCATATAATCTAAATAAGCAAAGGTAGTTGGGCTCATTACAACCTGGTGTTTCATTTTAGCAGCTTCAATGCCGCCTTTCATACCTCGCCAGCTCATTACAACTGCATTGGGTGCCAAACCACCTTCTAAAATTTCATCCCAACCCATAAATTTTTTCCCTTTAGACTCTACAATTTTCTCTATGCGTTTTTCAAAATAACTTTGAACCTCTTCCATTGTTTTCAATCCTTCTTTTTTCATCAATTGTTTTATTTCAGGACTTTTTTCCCAAAAGTTTTTTGGACACTCATCACCACCTACATGTATATAAGGAAAAGGGAACAACTTTGCTACTTGTGTAAAAACAGTATCTAAGAAAGTGTATACTTTGGGATTGGCCGGACACAATGTATTATCAATTAAAGCTATAGGTGGTGCACCATGTGACCAATCCATAATTTCTTCACCTGACCTTACTTGATATTTATCTGCGCCAACAGTACATGATAAATAAGGATAGGAAACAATGGCTGCTAAGCTATGTCCCGGTACATCTATTTCAGGAAGTATGTTTACATAATGTTGTTGTGCATAAGCAACCATTTCTTTAATATCATCTTGTGTATAATAGCCACCATAGTTGCGAGGCTCATCAGGTCGTGGCGCCTTAAATGTTCCAAAATAGCCCACCTTTTTTACATTCCAGGCACCAACTTCTGTTAAACGGGGTAATCCTTTAATTTCAATACGCCAACCTTCATCATCCGTTAAATGTAAATGCAGAATATTGAATTTATATTTAGCCATTTCGTCAATATAATCCATTACCTGTTGTTTGGTAAAGAAGTGCCGAGCCACGTCGAACATCAACCCTCTCCATTCAAACCGAGGATAATCTGTAATATTCGTTTCGGGCATTTGCCATTTTATATGATTGACCACACTTTTACTTTCAATAGCTGCTGGTAACAGTTGCCAAAATGATTGTACGCCATAATATATTCCGGCAGGGTCATTCGCTTGTATATAAACATTAGTGGGCGTAACGTTTAAACGATACCCCTCTTTTCCCAACAATGTATCCCAATTATTGAGCAATTGTAATTGAATGGTTGCATCTTTAATAGTTTTACTTTCTGTCAAATTATAACCGGTTGAACGTGCAATTTTTTGCAGCATTTGTTGGGCAATAGCTTGAACTTGTTTATTATTGGTGTAACCAATTGTAGCAGTAGGCTGCAACAAAAAACTACCCATGCCCTGCTGTACCGAAACAGGTATTGGAATAATATTAATACTTGCAGAATGTTGTGTTTGTTGGGCTTTTGCTTGAAGCATTAGGATGCCTAATAATAAAATAGCAATCGTTTTTTTCATGTAACAAAGTTTTGGGAGGAATTAGAAACATTTTACTAAACCAATAAATACTGCATCAATTGGCACAAGTTATAAAATAAACAATAGTAGTGCAATTTAACGCAACATATTTGTGAAGGAATCCTGATTATTTGATGAAAATCAATTTGCCTTTTTTTACAATAACCAACCCAATACTAAACAAACTAAAACAATAACAGGCGGTGGAATTTTAGTGTAGTATAAAACAATGAAAGTAGCAATAACTACGGAAATATCTAAAAAACCATTCATTTGTAAATTCCATAATTCAACAAACAAAATATCTTTAATCAAATAAAAAGTAGCACCAGCAATAATTCCGACTACGGAAGCGTTAATCCCCTCTAACGATCGATAAATAACCGCATATTTTTTAAGATTATGCCATACAGGGAAAAAGAACAACACCAATAAAGCACTTGGAATAAATAAACCTATAGCCCCCAAAACACAACCTACCACCTGAAGTGTAGGATCATTTTCACTTTTTAATACCATTCCACCAACAAAAGCACCAATAGAAAAAACAGGTCCCGGAATAGCTCGCACAATTCCTGAACCCGTTAAAAACTCATCTCTATTCATTTTTAATACATCAGGTCTGTTTTCTAAAACCCTTTTAGTTTCAGGACGCGTAACATATTGCTCATACATCATAGGTATTAATACATCTCCACCACCAAATACCAAACTGCCATTCCTATAAGTGTTTTCAAACAAGTTAAATGCTTTTCGGTATTCCCAATTTTGACGAGTAGCTGTCTCGGATAAATAACCGGCAATAGCAAAAATGAGTAAAAATATTAATAAGTTTCCCCATTTAGTTTGTTTAGGTGGTTCGCCTTTCTGAGGTATACGCTTGTCGCTAAAATTAGTTACAATACCACCCAACACAATTAAGGTGGGAAATATCCAAGGAGTTTTAAAAGCTAAAAAAGTTGCAATGGCTGCTACTACCATTATTACACGGGTTATGGTATTATGTATGGCAACATGAAACATACGTACCGCAGAAAATGCCACAAAACCAATGGCCATTGGCCTAATAAATTTGAACAAGGCTATGTTAATGCCTATTCCATCCAAATAGTTTAGTAAAAAAGATAGTGCCCCCATTAAAATACTGGCTGGAGCAATCCAAACCAATAAAGTTAAAATAGCCAATGGTATTCCTCCCCGCTTATAGCCAATTAAGGTAATGGTTTGTGTAGAAGATGCACCGGGAAGCATGTTACAAAAGCTTAGTAAGTCTAACAATTCATGCTCAGTAATATCTTTTCGTTTTTGCACAAAGGTTTTTAACATCATAGCATAGTGACCCTGAGGGCCGCCAAATGCCGTAATGCTATAAAAAAATACGGCCCTTAAAAAAGCCAAATGCCGTAAAATGAACATGTGTTATAATAAGGGTGTAAAAATTAAAGCCATAAATTAAGCAAATTTATGTTTGCATGTTTACATAAAGGCATGATAGTTGGTTGAATTGTACATTTTTTTACAAATAAAACCTTTTTCTATTGCCCCGCGCCTGCCTATTTTATTACGAAATTTATTTAATTTTAAACAAAACAACCTTATGCGGTTTAGCATTTTAATATTCGCACTTTTTTTAATAGCCTGTAACCACAGCTATTATCGACTATCAAAAAATTATACTGTAAACAATAACATAAGCTCTACTGAAGTTCCGGATTATAGCAATTTAGATAATTGGGCTGCCATTCCATTAAAACACAACCCATCAGATAGTGTACCAAAGCCTTTAAGGAGTAATTATTTTGCGGATACTTTGGCCGATATATTTTTTATTCATCCGACAACCTACACAGACGAAGCCAAAGCATTTGGTTGGAATGCACCTGTTAATAATGCTTTGCTAAATGCTAAAACCGATTATAGTCCCATTTTATACCAGGCTAGCATTTTTAATGCTATTGGAAGAATTTACGCACCGCGCTACAGACAAGCACATTTAAGTGCTTACTTCCCCAAAACACAAGCTGATAGTTTACATGCTTTGGCTGCATTTAATCAGGCTTACAATGACATAAAAAATGCATTTGAATTTTATTTACAACATTACAATCATGGACGACCGATTATAATTGCTTCACACAGTCAGGGCTCAACCCATGCTATTCAATTAATAAAAGATTTTTTTGATGGCAAACCACTGCAACAACAATTGGTTGTGGCTTATGTTTTGGGTATGCCCGTCCCGGAACATAGTTTTCAAAACATCAACGCATGCAATTCTCCCCAACAAACCGGCTGTATTTGCAGTTGGCGAAGTTTTAAGGAGGGATATATACCTGCCTATGTAAAAAAAGAAAATTTTAATGCCATTGTAACAAACCCCCTTACTTGGAAAGCAAGTGAACCTGATACAAACAGATTAGCCAATAAGGGTGCCGTACTAAAAAATTTTAATGCAGTAATACCGCATGTAGTGAATGCAGTAATAGAAAAGAATGTGCTTTGGATGGAGAAGCCTCATTTCTTTGGCAGCTTTTTTTTACATACCAAAAATTACCACATTGCCGACTTTAATTTCTTTTATATGAATATTCGTGAAAATGTTGCAGAAAGAACTAAAGCATTTTTGGAAAAAAAATAGGCCCTGCTAAACAACAAGGCCATTTTTTGATACATACCCCCAATTGAAAAAAATGTATAAAGAGTTTTACTTTTTCTTGTAGACACAAGTTTTAAAAAAACTGTTGCTTATGGATAGAAAAAAGAATGTTAAGTTTAATAACAACTCTAAAAAAATGAAGTTGATGCAGTTGAAAAAACAAATTTTCATCCAAAAGTGTGACTTTTAACATTCCTTTTTGAATATTTATTAAATATTGCAATTTTTTAATGTAAAAATTAATCATAAAAAAAGCAGCTTTATGTAAGCTGCTTTCAAATCAATTTTTGAATGCGTTAGGGAATATTACATTCCATAAACATTTAAAAATTTAATGCGCATAATTTTAAGTTGTTCCCAGGTAAAATCAAACTCACTTAATTCTTGTTGTGCAATTTGTAAGGAAGCCGTTTCACAACCTTTAAAATAATTTAATATTTCTTCCTGGTCATCTTCATCTAACCACTCGTCAATGGCATAATCTAAGTTTAATTTAGTGCCGCTGGCAGCAATAGTTTCCATTTCTTCTAACAATTCATGTAATTGCAAATTTTTATTTTTTGCTATTGTTTCAAGTGGGATTTTTTTATCAACATTTTGAATAATATAAATTTTGTTGCTATTCTTATTGGCCACACTCTTCATCACAAAATCGTCGGGCTTAATAATATCATTATCCTCAACATATTTTGCAATGAGTTCAACAAAGGGTTTTCCAAATTTTAATGCTTTCCCTTTACTTACTCCCTGGCATTTTTCTAATTCCGTTAGGGTAGTTGGGTAAAGTGTAGCCATATCTAATAATGAATTTTCCAAGAAAATTACGAAAGGTGGTAATCCTTTCTTCTTGGCTTCTTTCTGCCTTAAATCCTTCAACATTTCAAACAAAACGCTATCGGTAGCTGCACCAGCCTGACCTGCTGATTCATTATCATCATCATCGTCTGTTCCTTCTTCAAATAAACGATTTAAAACAATTTTAAATGATCCAGGCTTTTTCAAAAACTGTAACCCTTTCTCTGTAAACTTCAGTAATCCGTATTCTTCAATGTCTTTTCGAATGACATTTTCCAATAAAGCTTGACGAATTAGGCTGTTCCAATAATGACTATCCTCTTCTTTACCAATACCAAATTCCGCTAAATTTTCATGGCGGAACATGGTAACCTGTGGCGTCAATTTTCCTATTAAAATATTAACAATATAATCTGCTGCAAATTGTTCATCTAAGGCTTTAATAACTTTTAATAATTTCACTAGGTTATTCTTAGCTTCAATTTTTTCTTTAGGATGTTTACAATTATCACAATTATTACAGTTTTCTTCCGGCCAATGTTCTCCAAAATAATGCAACAATAATTTACGGCGGCAAACGCTACTTTCGGCATAGGCCACTGTTTCATCAATTAATTGTGCGCCCACTTCACGTTCACTCAATGGCTTATCGCGCATTAAATGCTCTAATTTAGAAACATCTTTATGGGAATAATACAATAAACAAAGTCCCTCCATACCATCGCGTCCGGCACGCCCTGTTTCCTGATAGTAGTTTTCAATAGATTTGGGTATATTATAATGTATGACAAATCGAATATCGGGTTTATCAATACCCATTCCAAAAGCAATAGTTGCAACAATTACCTGTACATCTTCATTTAAGAATTTGTCTTGACGTTCTGCTCTCAACTTTTGGTCTAACCCTGCATGGTAGGCTACCGCTTTTATGTTATTGGCCACTAATAATTCTGCTAATTCTTCAGTTGTTTTTCGGTTTAGGGTATAAATAATTCCACTTTTCCCTTTGTGGCTGGTAATAAATTTTACAATGCTTTTAATGGTTTGCTCCTTACTAATTTTGGGTACCACTTCATAATATAGGTTGGAACGGTTGAATGATGACAGAAAAATATTGGGTTCACGCAAGCCCAAGTTTTTTACAATATCACTTTGCACTTTTGGGGTTGCAGTTGCAGTTAATGCAATAACAGGCACATTAGCATTAATAGCATCCATCATTTCGCGTAACCGCCTATATTCCGGTCTAAAATCATGCCCCCATTCCGAAATACAATGCGCTTCATCTACTGCAAAAAATGAAATTTGCAAATCGGAAAAGAAATCAATATGCTCTTGCTTAGTAAGCGTTTCGGGCGCTACGTACAACAATTTTGTCTTTCCGGCCAACAAATCTTCTTTAACCGCTTTTATTTGACCTTTATTTAGGGATGAGTTAAGGAAATGCGCCACATGATCCTTTTCACTGTAACCCCTTACTAAATCAACCTGATTTTTCATTAATGCAATTAGGGGCGATACTACTATGGCACATCCGGGTTGTATTAAAGCAGGTAATTGATAGCAAAGGCTTTTTCCACCACCGGTGGGCATAATGACAAAAGTATCTTTGCCACTTAACAAACTTTGTATGGCTTTAAGTTGGGTTCCTTTAAATTCCGAAAACCCAAAATGCTCTTGCAAAGCCTCTTGTAATTGGGATAAAGAGAAGATATTATTGCTTTCTGTTTTAGTGGTTGAAGCAGATGATTTGGATTTTACAGGTTTTTTGGCAGTTGCTGTAGCCTCATTTTTTTTCTTTGTCGTTGCCATGTATGGAAATAATTTATTCTATATTTTTAAATTTCTGCATCGATTAAATTACAACTTTTTTCTGAATAAGCAGGTTAAATTTTATTGGGAAAAAATTGTTTTGTAAAAAGGTGGGCGAAGTTAATAAAGCAGAAGGGGAAACGCAAGAGTTTGTTGTTAAAGTTTACCTTTGCGCTGCATGAACCATCAAATTACTGAAAAAGCAAAAGAAACCATAGCCATTGAAGCTGCCGCTATTCAGCAATTAACCGGCTTTGTTAATGAACAGTTTGCAGCTGCCATTCAGGCTATTTATAATGCCAAAGGAAGGCTGGTAGTTACCGGTATTGGAAAAAGTGCTATTGTAGGTCAAAAAATTGTTGCTACCCTTAACTCAACGGGTACCCCCGCCTTATTTATGCATGCTGCCGATGCCATTCATGGCGACTTAGGCATGGTGCAGCAAGATGATTTGGTTATGGTTATTAGTAAAAGTGGTGAAAGTCCTGAAATTAAAGTATTGGTGCCTTTTATTCAGCAACTAGGAAATCCAATTATTGCTTTGGTAGGTAATACCCAAAGTTTTTTAGCACAATCCGCACAATTTGTAATTGCCTGTACAGTTGAAAAGGAAGCCTGCCCTAATAATTTAGCACCTACAACCAGTACCACAGCGCAAATGGTAATGGGCGATGCATTGGCTATTGCCTTAATGACTTTAAATGGATTTGATGGAAAAGATTTTGCCAAATACCACCCCGGCGGCAATTTGGGCAAACGTCTTTACTTAAAAGTTGCCGATTTGTACGTGCATAACTCTATTCCTAAAGTAATGCCTAATGCTTCATTAAAAGAAGTAATTGTGGAAATTACACAGAATAGACTTGGCGTTACCGCAGTGGTTGAGAACAATAATAATTTATGCGGCATTATAACGGATGGCGATTTACGCAGACTGTTAAACAAAACTGATGTATTAACCAACATTACGGCAGCGGATATTTTTACCCCCAACCCCAAAACCATTGTACCACAAGCATTAGCCGTAGAAGCTTTGGAAGTATTAAAAAAATACGATATTAGCCAACTGGTAGTGGCCGAAAACAACCAATACCTTGGCATTATACATTTGCACGACTTAATTCGTGAAGGCATTATTTAACCACACAAACTTTTTGATAGTGAATAAAAATTACTATGTAGCTATTATGGCCGGCGGAATTGGCAGCCGCTTCTGGCCTAAAAGCAGAACTGCTTACCCGAAGCAATTTTTAGATATTTTAAATACCGGCAAAACTTTAATTCAATGGACATATGAACGTTTTGCCAATTTTATTCCGGCAGAAAATATTTTTGTTGTAACCTCTAACGAATACACTTCCATTGTAAAGGTGCAATTGCCACAATTAAATGAAGCCAATATATTAGCAGAACCCAGCAGGAAAAATACAGCCCCTTGTATTGCTTATATGGCTTTTAAGCTACAAAAAGAAAATCCTAATGCCGCTTTAATTGTTGCACCAAGCGACCATATGATTTTAGATAGTAATACTTTTCAACAAATAGCTTTAAAAGCACTAAAATTTGTATCGGATCATAAAGCATTATTAACCTTGGGTATCAAACCCACCTATCCCAATACTGGCTATGGGTATATTCAACATGAAGTACAGGAGTTTAAACCGGGCATTTATAAAGTAAAAACATTTACAGAAAAGCCTAATCTTGAATTGGCTAAAACCTTTTTAAGCAGTGGCGATTTTTTATGGAATGCCGGAATTTTTGTTTGGAAAGTGAGCGGTATTTTAGAAGCTTTTGAAAAATACCAACCCGAAATGTATGAATTGTTTGATGCAGAAAAACAACAATTTAATACACCAGAAGAAAATAATGCACTCAACCGCATTTATCCGCTTTGCACCAATATTTCAATAGATTTTGCCATTATGGAAAAAGCAGATAATGTGTATGTATTACCGGCAGCATTTGGTTGGAGTGATTTGGGCACATGGAACAGCGCTTATGAAAATTTAGACAAAGATTATTTAGGTAACGCTGTAGCTAGCGAAAATATTATTATAATTGATGCCACTAAATGCATGATTAGTGCAGAACAAGATAAACTAGTGGTTGTACAAGGCATTGATGATTGCATTATTGTTGACACCAATGATGTATTGCTAATTTGCAAAAAAGACAAAGAACAAGCCATTAAAGAATACGTTGCTGAAATCAAACGTAACAAAGGCGATAAATACTTGTAAAAAATTTTACCATCAACTTCATGCCTCTTTGATTTAACCTTATCAAAGGGGCTTTTCTTTTCAATTTTTTTGTTTTAATCAAATTAATTGATTTTTAATTCATAACTTACCCCACCATATCCACAAAGCCTGACTTATAGTTTTTTTATTCACCCTTAAAAGCTTTGTTATGGTAACTGTAATTATACCTACACTGAATGAAGCCGAAAATATAACTGCGGTTGTAAATTTTGCACAATCAGACAAATTAGTTTCAGAAGTAATTGTTGTTGATGACAAATCGACTGACAACACTGTTATATTAGCTCAAAAAGCAGGGGCAAAAGTAATTACCAGTACCAAATTGGGTAAAGGGGCCTCCATGAAAGATGGTGTCTTATGTGCAACCAACGATGTGATTTTGTTTTTAGATGGAGATATTGATCCATACCCACATTTCACTATTCCATTACTTACACAACCCATTTTGCAAAACGAAGTTGATTTTACTAAATCATCCTTTAACCGCAATGCAGGAAGAGTAACAGAATTAGTAGCCAAACCACTATTAAGTATTTTTTTCCCAGAATTAATGCGCTTTAGCCAGCCATTAAGTGGCATGATTGCCGGAAAAAAATCAGTATTCCAACAAATAGATTTTAGAGACGACTACGGAGTTGATATTGGCATATTAATAGATATGTATTTAATGAATGTTCGTATGAAAGAAGTGGAAATTGGTTACATTGAAAATAAAAGTAAACCCTGGCATGCCTTAGGAAGAATGAGTAAGGAAGTAGCACAAACTATTATTTTAAAAGCAGCCACCTCAAAAAATGCACATTATAATTTAGAAGAATTATCGGTAATGAATGAAATACGAATGCAAATGGAATTTGCTTTAACCGAAAACATTCCGGTAACTAATAAATTAGTTGTTTTTGACATGGATAATACACTTTTACGTGGCCGATTTATTGATACCTATGCATCAGTACATAACATGACTAAAGAATTAATGGATATACGTGCAACAGAAACGGACCCATTAATTGTAACCAAAAAAATGGCCACCTTATTAAAAGGAAAATCATTAGCCGATTTGTTGAAAATTGTAGATGCCATCCCAATTGTCAATGACGCGCAAAGCGTTATTCAAGAATTAAAAAAAAGAGGGTATTTAATTGGTATTGTTTCCAATAGTTTTGATTGTATTACCAATCATATTAAAAATAAATTAGGCATACACTTTTCCTTAGCCAATGAATTAGAATTTTCAAAAAGTATTTGCACCGGTGAAGTAAAAATTCCATCATTTTGGTTTAGTCGCAAAGAAAGTTTATGCCGACACACCACATGCAAAACCAATGCCATGTTGGGAATTTTGGAAAAACACCAAATTAAAAGAGAAAATACAATTGCTATTGGCGATAGTTTAAACGATATGTGCATGATTAAAGAAGCAGGTGTTGGTGTAGCCTTTTGTTCAAAAGATGAATTGGTAAACCATCATGCCGATATTATCATACAAGATTACAGTTTTGAAGAATTACTAAAGTTGGCAAAGTAGCTATATCTTACATGATATTCATGAAATAAACAAAGTACAATTTCATAAAATACTTAGTTGGAAAATTTATACTTATTTATTTTACTCGCCTTATTGGCAGAAATTGCCGGAACAGTAGGAGGTTTTGGTTCTTCACTATTTTTTGTACCTATTGCTTCATATTTTTTAGATTTTCATTCTGTACTAGGTATAACTGCTTTATTTCATGTTTCCAGCAACCTATCTAAAATTGCTTTCTTTAGAAAAGGGGTTAATGTTATGCTGATTATTTATTTGGGTATTCCGGCAGTACTATTTGTGTTGGCAGGTGCATGGCTAACGCAATTTATTGCTACCAAAATATTAGAAATTTTCTTATCAATATTTTTAATAGTCGTTAGCCTGGTTTTTTTATACTTCAACAATATTTTTGTTCGGCCAACCAAACTAAATGCCATAACCGGTGGTACACTATCAGGTTTTATTGCCGGATTAGTTGGAACCGGTGGTGCCATCAGAGCGCTTGTATTTAGTGCCTTTCAATTAAAAACAGAAGTCTTCATTGCCACATCTGCTGTTGTTGATTTAGCTATTGATGCATCAAGAAGTTTTGTTTATTGGCATAACGGCTTTGTACATGCGCACGATTTATATTTAATTCCCATATTATTATTGGTGAGCATTGCCGGTACCTTTATCGGAAAAAAAATTTTGCAGTACGTATCGGAATCATTATTTAAAAAAATAGTGCTTTTTTTAATATTACTCACCGGAGTTTTTACACTTTTCAAATTGCTGTATTAATACCATTGCAATATAAACTTTAGAATTTTATCAATAAACATTTTACATTCTTGCTATATCCTGTCCATTTATTTTTGTTCAATGCATTCATTACTGCATTTTATCTTTATTTTTAATTTTTTATACAACCCCTTTATATGCATGTAGTTATTGTTCATAACTCAAAAATTCCAGTGCTAAAATATGGTGGCATTGAAAGGGTTATTTGGTACCTTGGTAAAGTATTGACACAAAGGGGTCATAAAGTGAGTTTTCTTGTACCCAAAGATTCTTCATGCACCTTTGGCAATGTTATTATTTACGACCCACAGAAACAGTTTAATGAACAAATTCCATCTTCAGCAGATGTAGTTCATTTTAACATGTTACCAAGAGAAAAAATTGATAAGCCATACATCTTCACCATGCATGGCAACGTTAATGATAACACAGCACTTGACATAAACACTGTTTTTGTATCACAAAACCATGCAGCACGTTTTGGTTCTTCATCCTATGTATACAACGGCATGGATTGGGATGATTATGGCAAGCCGGATTTAAACAATGAAAGAAGTCGCTTTCATTTTCTAGGTGATGCATCCTGGCGCATCAAAAATGTAAAAGGCGCCATTCAATCAATATTACGCACACCCAACGAAGAATTAATGGTATTGGGAGGCAACCGTTTAAATTTCAGAATGGGCTTTCGTTATACACCCAGCAAACGCATTCATTTTTATGGTATGGTTGGCGGTGAAAAAAAATTAAGCTTACTAAACACTTCCAAAGGCCTGGTATTCCCCGTTCGTTGGCATGAACCTTTTGGTATTGCCATAACAGAAAGTTTATATTTTGGTTGTCCTGTTTTTGGTACACCTTACGGCTCATTGCCTGAAATTGTTCAGTCGGATGTTGGTTTTTTAAGTACACATGCCAATGAATTGGCCAACGCCATTGTTAATAGCACTGCATACAGTCGCAAAAGATGTTATGAATATGCTCGTGATGTATTTAATGCAGAAAAAATGACAGATGCTTACCTACTGAAATATGAAAAAGTAATGAATGGTGAAACGTTAAACGAAAAGCCACCACAACTACTAAAAATTCAAGAAGAAAAATTTTTACCTTGGTTTTCCTCATGAAATAACAAACATATATGTCGCTAATTATTGTTGCCATTGCCATATTGATCTTAATACTTCTTATAAGCTGGGCTAAAGTAAATGCGTTTTTGGCGTTTCTCATTGTTTGTTTGTTAGCTGGAGTAGCCTTACAATTACCGGCACAAACCATTATCAGCTCCATTGAAAAAGGCATGGGCGACATATTGGGTTCATTAGTTATCATTATTGCATTAGGTGCTATGTTAGGAAAACAAGTGGCAGCAAGTGGCGCAGCACAACAAATTGCGCAAACATTGGTTCAGACCTTTGGTAAAAAATATATTGCATGGGCCTTAACATTAACAGGTTTTGTAGTAGGCATTCCACTTTTTTACGGTGTGGGCTTTGTGTTAATGGTTCCTTTAATATTTTCTGTAACCTTTCGTTATCAGCTTCCGGCAGTTGCAACGGGTTTGCCGTTACTCGCTGCATTATCGGTAACGCATGGTTTTTTACCTCCGCACCCATCACCCTCTGCGCTTGTTGCTTTATTTCATGCCAACATGGGCATAACATTATTATTTGGTTTAATTATTGCTATTCCTGCTGTTATTATTGCGGGTCCTATATTCTCCCATACTTTGAAAAATATTAATGCCACACCATTAAAAGCATTTCAAATTGAACTAATTCCAACAGAAAAATTACCCGGTGTTTTCGTTAGTTTCTTTGTTCCTTTAATTCCTGTTATATTAATCGGCCTGTCTACCCTTATTCAAACATTTAGCAACAATACTCAATGGCTATATCAGCTTTCGGCATTTGTAGGCAACCCTTCAGTAGCATTATTAATTGCATTAATTACTGCAACTTTTTTACTAACAAGCCCTAATAGAGAAAGTATGAAGATGGTGATGAACAGATATAGTGATGCAGTAAAAGATGTTGTAATGATTTTATTAATTATTGGTGGAGCAGGTGCATTAAAAGAAATTTTAACGCAAAGTGGCGTAAGCAACCAAATTGCACATGCGTTAGAAGGAACTTCTATACATCCGTTAATATTAGGATGGCTCATTGCTGCATTAATAAGAGTATGTGTGGGTTCATCAACAGTAGCAGGATTAACCACTGCAGGCATTTTACTACCTTACATTAATGCCAACGGTGTAAATAGTAATTTGATGGTGCTTTCCATTGGTGCAGGAAGCTTATTTTTTTCGCATGTAAACGATCCCGGATTTTGGATGTTCAAAGAGTACTTCAATGTTAGTATCAAAAACACCTTTAAATCATGGTCAGTTATGGAAACAATAGTTTCTGTATTAGGTTTAATAGGTGTGCTTCTTATTCAATTGTTTGTTTAAATGGTCCATTTCAAAATGCCCGATAAGTGTGCTTGCTATCAGTTCAAATTTTAATTCTAATTTAATTCTAATTTTCACTTAAATGTAAATAGGCTAACTTTACAAAATCTTATAGAGCATTTTAATAATTTATTAAGTAATGCCAGAAAAAATTGCCGTAATTGGAAGCGGCAGTTGGGCAACAGCACTTGTTAAAATTTTTTCAGAAAGCGGAAACAAGGTATCATGGCTGGTTCGGAATAAAAAGCAAGCCGATTATATTGTTAACAATAAAAGAAATCCGCGTTACCTTAGTCAGGTCGAATTAGACCTCAATTTCATTCAACCCACCACACAACCGGCTGATGCTTTGTTGCAGGCCAACTGGGTTATTTTTGCTGTTCCCGCTGCTTATGTTCAAACCACTGTTCAACAGCTAAAAAACGAATGGCTGCAACAGGCACAAATAATTGTATCAATAAAAGGATTTATTCCGGGCACCGGAAAAATTCCCGGCCAATATATTACTGATACTTTACACTTAAGCAATGATTATATTGTATTAAGTGGTCCTTGCCATGCAGAAGAAATTGCTTTACACAAATACACATACGTTACTTTATCTGGCTATAATGAAAGTAACCTTACAAAATTACAAAAAAATATTCTATGTCCATACATCAAAACCATTTTGAACAATGATGCCGTGGGTGTAGAATATGTTGCAATTTTAAAAAATATTATTGCTATTGCTAATGGCATTGCCGATAGTTTACAATATGGCGATAATTTTAAAGCTGTACTTACCAGCAATGCCATGCGTGAGGTACAGCAAATAGTAAACAAACTAGCGCCACAGCAACGCAATTTTTTTGACTCTGTTTATTTCGGCGATTTATTAGCTACTGCCTATTCCGACTATAGCCGCAACAGAACACTGGGAAAATTAGTAGGAAGAGGCATTCAGGTACGTAAAGCTTTACAAATGATGGAGATGGTAACTGAGGGTTATTATGCCTCGAAAGAATTAAACAGCATTTTGCAATCGCCTCGCTTAAACATACCCGTTATTAATAGTGTATACAGAATTTTACACGCCCATGCTAACCCATACTATGAAATGAAATTATTAGAACAACAACTTCAATAAAATTAAATTAACCATGATTTTAGCAACTGATTTAGATGGGACTTTCTTAGGCGGAAAAAGTATTGATAAACAAAAATTATATCGCCTTATCCGAAAAAACAAAACCGTAAAACTTGTTTTTGTAACCGGAAGAGGTTTGGAAACTGTTATACCATTATTAAATGATCCCATTATTCCTAATCCTGATTTCATTATTTGTGATGTGGGTGCTACTATCGTAAATGGATATACGTTAGAACCAATTGAAGCTATTCAAAATTCTATTGAACAAATATGGCCGGGCGAATTAAAAATATTAGAAACTTTTAAAAACATACCCAACCTACAATATCAGGAAGTTCCGCAACAAAGACGTTGTTCGTTTTATTTAGACGATGAAAATTTATTAGAACAACTTTCAACATTAGCTGAACAACTAGGATGTAACGTGTTACACTCTGCAGGCAAATATTTAGATGTTTTGCCAAAAGGTATTAATAAAGGAAGTACACTTACCAAATTAATAAAGCACCTAAATGAAAATACTGACAATGTTTTAGTTGCAGGCGACACATTAAACGATTTATCTATGTACAAATGTGACTTTAAAGGTGTTGTTGTTGGAAATGCCGAAGTTGCACTTAAAAAAGAGGTTGCAAACAAACATCATATTTATATTGCCAAAAATGAAGGAGCCGGAGGCATTATTGAAGCCATTGAACATTTTGATAATCTAAAAGCAGAAATAGAAATATTAGATGAAATTTCCATTCATAAGGAAAGCAATAATGTTCCTCAATTATTGATGTTGTACCATCGCTTCCCTTATGAAACAATTGAAGTAAATGGTGAAAAACAAAATATACCACCGAAAAGCCCTAATGGTATTTTACCAACACTTCAAGGTTTTTTTGCAAATGGTCGATCTGGTGTGTGGATAGCATGGGAAGAGGTCAATAAAAACAATGCTCCTTTACGCAATATTTACATTGACAAAGAAAAATATCCCAACTTAATGGCTGCCAGAATTGGACTTACGAAAAAAGAAATTGAAATTTTTTACAAGCTATTTTCCAAAGAAGCGTTTTGGCCTACCATTTTTTCATTTATTGATAGAGCTAAATTCAATCATCATCATTGGGACCATTATGTAAACATCAACAAATTATTTGCTCAAAAAGCTGCTGAGCAGGCCGACTATAATGCTATTGTTTGGATTCACGATTATAACTTATGGTTAGTACCGGGCTTTTTGCGTGAATTAAGGCCCGATGTTACTATTGCCTTTTTCCACCATACAGCCTTCCCTTCTGCCAACTCGTTCAATATTTTACCATGGCGTGGCGAAATTATTGGTAGTTTATTGCAGTGTAATTACATTGGCTTTCACATTCCCCGCTATGTTGAAAATTTTGTGGATGTTGCCAAAAGCTTATTTCCAGTAAAGGAATTAGAAAAAGTAAATTGTGCTCCACGCTATTTAACTTATAGCTCTGCATTGGGTGTGCAACAAATGACTACGTTAATTGATACCGGTCAAAACAAAGTAAAATTAGGTGCCAACCCCGTGGGCATTAATGTGCAATATATTAAAACACTTATGCAGCAAGCAGAAACTCAAAAACAAATTGCTGACATAAAACAATTATTTGCAAATAAAAAAATGATAATAAGTGTTGAAAGATTGGATTATGTAAAAGGCCCATTGGAAAAGGTAATGGCGTATGAACAATTTTTAAATGATTATCCGGAATATCATGGCAAAGTTGAGCTGGTAAATATTTGCACGCCACCGGCGCAAGGAATGAAAATTTATGAAAAAACGCAGCACGATTTAGAGCAAGCTGTTGGCAGAATAAATGGGCGTTATGCAAATATGCATTGGGTACCTATTCGTTTGTTTTTCCGTTCGTTTCCTTTTGAAGAGATTATATCTTATTATGCAGCTGCTGATATTGCTTGGATAACGCCTTTACGTGATGGATTGAATTTGGTAGCCAAAGAATACATTGCAGTTCAGGGCGAAATGCCAAATGCAAGGGGAGTGCTTGTTTTAAGCGAATTTGCTGGAGCTGCTGTTGAACTGCCTTATGCCATTCATACCAATCCGTACGATGGGCTTTCTTTAAAAGAAGGTTTAGTGCAAGCCTTATCAATGAATGAAGAAGATGCAAAAATGCGCTTGCAACGATTGTATGAACAGGTAAGCTACTACGATATTGATTATTGGGCGAAAGATTTTTTACAGCAACTCAACTAAGTTTATACCGGAATGCCATTTTGTCACTCATTCTATCTTCAGCACAAATCAATGCAATACACAGTTGTATTTATTGAGGGAAAGCCTACACCAAAAATCAGGAATGAAATAGTTTTTATTGCATAAAAAAACGGATGTTATTTTATAACATCCGTTTTTAGTGGTGGTGTGGGGCGGGATCGAACCGCCGACACAAGGATTTTCAGTCCTTTGCTCTACCGACTGAGCTACCGCACCATCCTTTTCCATTCGGGGCAGCAAATATAGGGAAGTACAGTTATTTTCTGGCAAGTTTGGCTAAAAAATATTTTAAATTTTACTTTTTTACTATATCACTTATGCCCTTTATGATGAAAATTAGAAATTACAGTTTTTAGGTGTGCGTGCAAAAGGGATTACATCACGAATGTTGGTCATACCGGTAACAAATTGTACCATTCTTTCAAAACCTAATCCAAATCCGGCATGTGGCACAGTACCAAAACGGCGAGTATCTAAATACCAATTCATCTCTTCAACCGGTATGTGCATGTTTTCCATACGTTGCAGCAATTTTTCTAAACGTTCTTCCCTTTGTGATCCACCAACAATTTCACCGATTCCCGGTGCTAAAATATCCATAGCAGCAACGGTTTGTTTACCGGGTTCACAACCATCATTTAGGCGCATGTAGAATGCCTTAATATCAGCAGGATAATTGGTTACAATTACCGGCTTTTTAAAATGCTTTTCTACCAAATAACGTTCGTGCTCGCTTTGCATATCAATACCCCAGCTTACTTCATATTTAAATTTTTTCTTTTTGTATGCAGGGCTATCCAACAAAATTTGTATGGCTTCAGTATAAGTTATTCGCTCAAACCGGTTGTTTACTACAAAATTCAACTTTTCAATCAAACCCATTTCACTGCGCTCATTGGCCGGCTTCTGTTTTTCTTCTTCCGCCAAACGTTGGTCTAAAAATGCCAAATCATCGGCATTGTTTTTCATTACATATTGTATAATGTATTGAATGAACTCTTCGGCTAAATTCATGTTGTCTTCTAAATCACAAAAAGCCATTTCTGGTTCAATCATCCAAAACTCGGCTAAATGGCGAGTTGTATTTGAATTTTCTGCGCGGAAGGTTGGCCCGAATGTGTAAATTTCACTAAAAGCCATAGCGCCCAATTCGCCCTCCAATTGGCCACTCACCGTTAAATTGGTCGATTTCCCAAAAAAATCTTCTTTAAAATTTACTGAACCATCTTCGTTTCTTGGCGTACCATCAAATGTTAATGTAGTAACCCTAAACATTTCACCGGCACCTTCTGCATCGCTGGCTGTAATAATGGGGGTATGTAAATAAATAAACCCACGTTCATTAAAAAACTGGTGTATGGCAAAGGCTAAAGCGTGGCGAATTCTAAAAACAGCACCAAATGTATTGGTTCTAAAACGCAGGTGTGCTATTTCACGTAAAAATTCCAGACTATGTTTTTTGGGTTGTAGCGGATATTTTTCTGCATCACAATCGCCTAATATTTCCACATTTTCAGCCAATAATTCAATTGTTTGTCCTTTTCCCACACTTTTTGCAATGGTTCCTGCAATTTTTAAGGAAGCACCGGTAGTAATACGTTTTAGAATATCATCCGCTAACATACCCAAAGGCACAACAATTTGTAAGTTAAGATGGGTACTACCATCATTTAATGCAATAAATTGATTATTTCTAAAGGTTCGTACCCAACCCATTACCGTAACCTTGGCATCAATGGGTGTTGTTTGTAACAAAGCTTTAATTTTTGTGCGCTGATTGAACATTTGGCCGCTTTTAAAGTTTTAATTGATAACGTAATAAGGGGTAGCAAAAATACAGTAATAATGGGCATGGTTACCCGTTTGTGGTTGACATTGGCTTAAAAAGACATTGTTTTTACTGAAAATGCAGTAAATTTATGTGGTTTTTAAAGAAATTTTTCGTGGTTTTGAAGTTTTTACAGTAACATTGCATCGGAAACAAACTGGTTTGACACGAATTTCAATCCCGCAGACATATCAGTTTATCTCTTTTCCACTTTTACCAATCATTTTCAAGTTTCATTACATTATTAAAAAGAGATTGAGAACGCCAAAGAAACATTTTTCTATTTAACACATTCTATGTACGACATCTTACAACTGAACGACATGCTAGTTCCAGAATTACTGGACATTGCCGAAAACCTAAAAATTAGCAACGCAAAAAAATTAGACAAGCAGGAATTAATTTATAAAATCCTGGATAGTCAGGCTGTTGAAGCCAGTGAAAAGCAAGAAAAAAAAGGAATAAAAAAAGTTTCGGCACGCACCAAAAAAGCAGTTACTGTGAAAACTACTACCGGTAATAGTACGGAAGAAGCTATTGTTATGCAAGATGAACCTGAGTTAGATGCTGAAGCAAATACTCATCATAAAAAAGAAACAGAACGCCCTAACTTACGTCATCGCAAACCTAAAAAAACAGCAGAGGAACCCGTAGCCGAACAAATGGAACTAATTCCAACCAGTTTGGATGAAAAAACTGCTTTACTGGCCCAACAAATGTTAAAAGCTACTGAGGAAAAAGAAAAAGCTGCTCGTGAAAAAGAAAAGAAATCCGGAAGAGAGCACCACCATACATCCAAAACAGAAACCAATACACCTGAAATTGCTGATTTAGAAAGTGAAACCGGCTCATTAATAAAAGAACCTCAGGAAGAGGCTACCATTTTACCCGTTGAGCCTATTACTCCACAACCTAAACCTCAACGCCAACCTATTTTTAATATAGAATTTGATGGGGTTATTAATGGCGAAGGTGTTTTAGAAATGATGCCCGATGGATATGGCTTTTTAAGAAGTAGCGATTACAACTATTTAAGTTCACCCGATGATGTGTACGTTTCGCCTTCACAAATAAAATTATTTGGTTTAAAAACGGGCGATACTGTTACCGGCGCTGTCCGCCCACCCAAAGAAGGAGAGAAATACTTTGCTTTATTAAAAGTAGATGCCATTAATGGTAAACGCCCCGATGAAGTACGCGACCGTGTACCTTTTGATTATTTAACGCCACTTTTCCCATACGAAAAACTAAACCTGTTTACCAATCCCAACGATTTTAGCACCCGCATCATGGATTTATTTACACCCATTGGTAAAGGACAACGCGGATTAATTGTAGCCCAACCCAAAGTTGGTAAAACCATGTTATTGAAAGCCGTGGCAAATGCTATAGCAGCCAACCATCCGGAATGCTATTTAATGGTGGTTTTAATTGATGAGCGACCAGAAGAGGTTACCGATATGGAACGCAGTGTTAAAGCAGAAGTAATTGCTTCTACCTTTGATGAACCTGCTGAAAAGCATGTAAAAGTTTCAACCATTGCTTTACAAAAAGCCAAACGTTTGGTTGAATGTGGGCATGATGTTGTTATATTATTAGATAGTATTACCCGTTTAGCTCGTGCACATAACACCGTTGCCCCCTCGAGCGGTAAAGTATTAAGTGGTGGTGTTGAAGCAAACGCCATGCAAAAACCGAAGCAATTTTTTGGAGCTGCTCGTAAAATTGAGCATGGCGGTTCATTAACCATTTTAGCTACTGCCCTTATTGATACCGGCAGTAAAATGGATGAAGTAATTTTTGAAGAATTTAAAGGAACCGGTAATATGGAATTGGTATTAGACCGAAAACTGGCCAACCGCCGTATTTATCCGGCTATTGATTTAGTAGGCTCATCTACGCGCCGCGATGATTTATTATTAGATAAGGAAACTTTACAACGTATGAATATTCTTCGCCTATTCTTAAATGACATGAATACCGAAGAAGCAATGACAGAATTACTAAAAAGAATGCGTGGCACTAAAAACAACGAAGAGTTTTTAGCCAGCATGAATCGATAAATCCTATGCCTAATGATGAAGTTAAACCCGTACCTGTTCGTACGGGTTTTTTTATGAATGAACTACTTCTATTATTCCGCATTTTCTTCCACATTATCATTCGTGTCATTATCGTTTAAAGCGGGTGCATCTAAAATGGCATTTGCCTGATTGGCCGGCAATGCCTCTACGTTACGCAACTTTCTTTCAATAGCCCTGGTTCTAACTTCCGATTTGTCAATTACATCAGTTGCTTCAATTAATTTCTTTTTGGTTTTAGCTAACACATCACCAAATTGTTTAAAATCAGTTTTAACCGCACCTAATAAATCCCAAACCTCACTGCTTCTTTTTTCAATAGCCAATGTTCTAAAACCCATTTGTAAACTGTTCAACAAGGCGCTAAGTGTTGTTGGCCCTGTAATGGTTATTTTATATTCTTTTTGCAATAACTCAAATAAGCCGGGTACACGTAATACTTCACCAAACAAACTTTCAAATGGCAAAAACATAATTCCATATTCGGTAGTATTTGGTGGATCAATATATTTTTCTTTGATTTCTTTTGCACTGCGTTTAATAGCATTAATAAATGATTTTCGGCTTTCCTCAATTTTTTCCGCATCCCCCTTCTCATAAGCATCTGTTAAAGCCTCATAATCTTCCTTCGGAAATTTTGAATCGATGGGTAACCAAACAATTTTTTCAAAATTACGGCCATGTGGCATTTTAATTGCAAATTCAACCAGCGCACCACTGCCGGGTTTGGTTTTTACATTTCGCTCATATTGTTCTGTGGTTAATAAATCTTCAATAATATTTTGTAATTGATACTCACCTAATACACCTCGTTGCTTCACATTGGTCATTACTTTTTTTAAGTCGCCTACACTTGTGGCTAATGTTTGCATTTCACCCAAGCCCTTATGCACTGCTTCGAGCCGATCACTTACCAATTTAAACGATTCACCTAATCGTTTTTCTAGGGTATCATTTAATTTTTCATCCACGGTTTTTCGCATTTCTTCCAGTTTCTTTTCGTTTCCTTCTTGTAAATTTTTTACAGAAGTTTCAAGGGCTTGTTTCAGTTCACGCATTTTTTCAGTATTGCCTGCATGCTGGTTTTGAATATTGTTTTCAAACAAGGAAAACTGTTCCAACATTCGGTTTTTGTATTCCTTTAAAGCCTCATTTAAGTTGGTTTGAAATAAAGCTAAATTTTGCTGCAATGCAGTAATACCAGCTTGGCCATTTGCATCAATACGTTGCTGAAAATTATTGAAAGAGTTTTCAAGCGTAACCCGAATGGCATTTAGTTTTTCTTCGTTTGCATTAGAAAGTTGGGTTAATTGTAATGTAATGGTTTGTGCAAAATTGTTCAACTGTAAATTAGTTTCAGTGCGTAATGCAGCCGATGCTTCAGCATTTTCTTTACGATTAATGACAAATTCTTCTTTCAAATTTTTTTCAATATCCTTTACGGTAATAAGCCATTGATTTAGTAAAAGTTTTATCTCATTCAATGCTTCATTATTTTTTTGACCGCCAATTTTGCTGAACAATAAAAATTGAACAAGCAAAACCACAATTACAATTACCAAAATAATTAAGGTTAACATGGTTACTTTTTAATTAGCAGTGAGAAAATAGATAGAAAACCATCAGCAGGTAGTTTTTAAAACTTGAATTACCCGCCTGTTTTAATAGAGTACGAATTTAGCCAAATGTGTTATTAATTTTGAATGATGAATTGGTGAAATATATTTTGCCGTGTTGATTTAATTACAATTTTTTACTGAATACTACTGCTGCCATTGCAGTTGCATGTACATTTGTATAAATGGCTATTGAAGTAATAAATATTGAAACTTTTTTACAACTAAGGCAACAATTGCCGGTTTTTGATGTTCGTAGCCCGGGTGAATTTGAACATGCCCATATACCCAATGCCATTTCATTATCATTATTTACAAATGAGGAACGAGCAATTGTTGGAACTCAATATAAACAAATAGGCAAACAACGTGCTATTAAAACTGCTTTACCATTTTTTGCTGAAAAAATGATACCGATGATTGAGACCGTTGAAAAGGTGATAACTAAAAACAAATTTCCTAATGAAATAATAGTGCATTGTTGGCGAGGAGGTATGCGAAGTGCCGGCGTGGCATGGTTATTAAACTTATATGGATTTAAAGTTTATACCCTACAAGGTGGTTATAAAGCTTTTAGAAACTGGGCATTACAGCAATTTGAAAAACACTATCGTTTAAATATTATAGGTGGATATACAGGCAGTGGCAAAACAGAAATTTTAAAAGTTTTGCAACAGCAAGGCCATAACGTTATTGATTTAGAGGCATTAGCCCATCATAAAGGTTCCGCTTTTGGTGGAATTGATATGCCTGCACAACCCTCGCAGGAAATGTTTGAAAATAGCTTGGCTTTGAAATTATATCAGCATACAACTTTAGTAAATAATGCATTCCCCATTTGGTTAGAAGATGAAAGCCAACGTATTGGCATCGTTAATATTCCAATAAAACTATTTGAACAAATGCGGCAATCGACTGTTTATTTTTTTGACATTCCATTTGAAGAAAGATTGAAACACATTATGGAAGGCTATGGTAACGCCCCTAAGGAAAAATTAATTAGCGCTATTATGCGTATTAAAAAAAGATTGGGCGGGCTCGCAACTAAAAATGCCATTAATTTTTTATTGGAAGAGGATGTAAGCAATTGCTTTTCTGAATTGCTTATTTATTATGATAAACTTTATTGGAAAGGCTTACACAATCGCAACAATGTTTTGGAACTGGTGAAAACCATTCCGGCACCGAATACAAATGCACAGAACAATGCCCAATTACTACAAGAATATTTAAATAGTACAGAACATGATTGATACAACACCTATAAAATTAACGGCCTATTCGCATGGTGCCGGATGCGGATGCAAAATTGCACCCAAAGTATTAGATGAAATTTTGCAACACAATACTGCAGCACCAAACTATGCACAATTATTAGTAGGCAATCATTTGAAAGATGACGCAGCTGCATATGACTTGGGAAATGGAACTGCATTAATTAGTACCACTGACTTTTTTATGCCCATTGTGGATGATGCATTTACATTTGGCAAAATTGCAGGTGCCAACGCTATTAGTGATGTGTATGCTATGGGGGGAAAACCCATTTTGGCTATTGCTATTTTAGGATGGCCCGTTGATAAAATTCCGGCTGCTGTTGCAGGGCAAGTAATTGAAGGCGCAAAAGCCATTTGCTTAGAAGCCGGTATTCCATTAGCCGGTGGGCACAGTATTGACAGCCCCGAACCTATTTTTGGTTTGGCGGTTAATGGCATAGTTCCCATTCAACATTTAAAAAGAAATAGTACAGCTAATGAGGGCGATGTAATTTTATTTACTAAACCTTTGGGTATTGGTATTCTGTCCACTTCACAAAAAAGAGGAATACTAACGGAACCCCATTTGCAATTAATGATTAAGCAATTAACACAATTAAATAAAGTAGGCGAGCAACTTGGCAGCATAAGTGATGTACATGCCATGACCGATGTTACCGGATTTGGTTTATTAGGACACTTAACAGAAATGTGCGAAGGCGCATCACTTTCAGCAGAAATTTTTTATAGCAAAGTGCCTGTTTTAGCTGAAGCAAAACAATATTTGTTACAAAAAGCAATTCCGGGAGGTACGAAACGCAATCAAGACAGTTACGGACATAAAATTAATTGGAATGGAAACTATGATAAAGAAGAGGCAATGAATTTTTTAACTGATCCGCAAACCAATGGGGGATTATTGATTGCTGTTTCACAGGAAGGTTTATCATCAGTGCAAGATGTGCTAAGAACAAACCACTTATATGCTGAAGTAATTGGAAAATTTGTTCCTAAGCAATCAACAGCAGTAGTGGTAAAAGACTAATTATTACCTTATTCCGAATACAAAAAAGGCAACACGTTAACGGTGTTGCCTTTTCGTTATAGCTTTTCGTATAATTTTCTAAGTTTATCGCGGGTCATTATTTTTTCCCATTCTTTTCCCAATGCATTTTCCCAAAGCGGTTTCATGCCTAATGATACATTCATCATTGTTTCAAATTGTTCATCGCTAAGGCCTTTACAAATACCGGTAGGAATTTCAACCTTATTTTTTTCAACCATGCGTTTAAATTCTGCAACCCCTTCCGGATAATATTCGTCCAAGTGATTCATTACAATGCAATTACCAATGCCGTGTTTGGTTCCCAACAAATAGCTTAATCCATAACTAACTGCATGGGCTACACCTACTTGCGAATAGGCTATACTCATGCCACCCGCATAAGAAGCCATCATTAGTTGATTATCACTTTCATCATCCCACACATCTTTTTCTAAAAATACGCGTTGACAAAGTTGCAAAGCCTTTTCACCATAACTTTTACTAAATTCATTCAAATAAGTACCTTGCAAGCTTTCAATACAATGGATGTAACAATCCATTCCTGTATAAAACCGTTGGTTTACAGGTGCATCTTTAATTAATTCGGGGTCTAATACAATTTGATCGAAGGGAGTAAAATCTGAATTCATCCCAAGTTTTCTAGTAGGACCGGTTAGCACGGTAGTGCGTGATACTTCAGCACCTGTACCACTTAATGTAGGAATACCTACTTTATAAACACCGGGAGATTTTACTAAGTCCCATCCCTGATAATCGGCTGAAGAGCCCGGGTTTGTCATCATTAACGATACCGCCTTTGCTAAGTCCATTGTGCTGCCGCCGCCAATACCAATAATACCGCTGATGGTACCAAATTCATTTTTAAGTTGCTGGGCTAAAGCATCAACCTGCAATGTTTTGGGTTCATTAGTTACATCAGCATAAATAATAATATCTTTGCCGCGTAATGGAATTCTATTTACTAATGATTTTCCTTTAAAGAAATGGTCAATTAAAAAAATCATGGGTGCATCACCCTTGCGTTGAGGCGATAAAATTTCATCTAACTGATTAAAACAACCGCGTCCATACACCACATAACCAATCATTTTAAAATTTCTAAATTGCATAGTAAAAGTGCTTTTGGATTTAGTACAGGTTAAATTGCTGCCGAAAGCAATACAAATATATTACCCTATTTAGTTTCTTTACCAAATTGATTTCATAGGCCAAAAAGTAACACGCTTAAATAAAGCATTTTCGCCGGTGCTGTATATAGCCACTCCATTATTTTCCTCTGCCGGAAATACTTGTACGGTAAGCACTTGTTCGCCATTATTTACAAATACTTCAACAATACTTTTATCAAAAAAAACCTGCAGTTTTATTTCATTATTCAATAAACGAACCGGGGCAATGCTGATTGGCTTGGCAGCAAAAGCTGCACTAAAATAGTCGGGTGTATTGCTTCTATTAACAACCAATTGTTTATTAGCAGCATTATAACTAATGTCTAATGCAAGACCGTTACCTACTGCAAGTTGTAATCCGGTTTCGCCTGTAGCTGCGGGTTGCATAATAATTTCACTTTCCCATACATTTCCCTTAAAAGGAAGCAGCTCAGTAGTTTTATTTATTTTTTTGTTGGAATAAATAACCGGCTGTTTTCTTAAAGTTGTCAAAGCAGCAACAGGTTGTTGAATGAGTTGCCAAACATCATTAATTTTTTTTAATTGCAAAGTGCGCGGTAATGATGCGGCGCCCTTCCAGGGATAAGTAGGAATTTGATTGGCATAATTCCAGTTATTTACCCAACCTATACTTACCGGTTTTCCAATGGGATTACTATGATAGGCAATGGCAGCATAATAATCAGTTCCATAATCAGGTTTTAAAGTAGTGCCATTGGGTGTTTCACTGGTAAAATTTTTACCATCGAAATTGCCCACAAAATATTGCATGGTTGCATTTTGTGAAGTTAATAAAACCCATTTATAACTTCCCGGCTGGTCATATATAGGCACACGCATTAAATCAGGACATTCCCAAACACCTGTTGTATCGCCGGCAGGACCGAATATGCCAACCTGTTTCCAATCGCGTAAATTAACAGAACTATAAAATGCTATTTGATGGGTTGTAGGATACGACAAACTCATTATCCATTTTTTTTCCGGCGCATACCAAAAAACATTAGGATCGCGAAAATCTTTTTTGTTTTCATTTAACACCGGATTGCTTTTGTATTTTGCCCATTGTAAGCCATTGTCGGTACTATAAGCTAAGTTTTGTGTTTGCAAAGTATCAGTACTACCTGTGTAAATAGCCACTAGTGGTGGATTTTGCACAGAGCCTAAGCCACTGGAATTTTTTGTATCGACTACTGCAGAGCCGGAAAAAATCATAATCCCATTTTCTTCTTCTAAAGCCACCGGCAATTGTTTCCAATGAATTAAATCTTTACTTACCGCATGCCCCCACGACATGTGCCCCCACACATTTGCGAAGGGATTGTATTGGTAAAATAAATGATATTGTCCTTTATAATATACCAGCCCGTTGGGGTCATTCATCCAATTACGTTCAGGTGTAAAGTGAAATTGCGGACGATAGCTTTCACCATATAATTTTAATTGTGCCATTACTGTTCCATTTAACATACAGCATAAGAACAAATAGAGTAAATGTTTTTTCATGCAACTTAATTTAATTGGCAAAGTAGGGGCAGCAAAAGTGATTGGTTTTAATGGATACTAGGAAAGTGCACAGTAATTTATTTCACAAAAATATTGAATAATAAGCCTGCTGCTACGGAAAAAAATATTAAATTCTTTTGAAAATAAAATAGCCTGCCCTTTTCAAAACTATGCTATTAAATAAACGATTTTTATGGGTTAGATGGTACAAAATTATTACCGGCCGGCCCTTTATATGTAGCATTTCCAAAACCTAAAATGGGATAAAAGATAAAAGGAAGAAAAATTAATCCAACGGTAAAACCTTCCTCTTTACCAAAGCTTTTTGCGAGTAAATTTAAAACCCAAATGGCTAACACAATATTTACAATGGGAATAAGCATTAGTAAAAACCACCACCAAGGTTTACCTACTATCCTAAGTAATACAATTATGTTGTAAATAGGAATAATGCAAGCCCAACCCGGTTGATTGGCTTTTTGGAAAATTTGCCATTGCGCTATTAATACTAAAATAATGATTGCCAAATAAGCATAAACAAAAGTGCCAAATACAGCAAAGGGAAATTCGTTCATAAGCAATTTTTTTGAATGAAAGTTTTAAAATGTTTAAGAACAAAATAATTCATTCAAAGAACATTTGCAACAAATTCAAAAAATAATTATTGCATATTTTGTTGTAACAATTGCCCGGCTCTTTCCAAATCTGCGGGTGTATCAATTTCAATCCCCATGTATTCGGTAACCACCATTCTTAATGGTACACCATTTTCTAAATACCGCAAGCACTCAATTTTTTCAGCCGCTTCCAAAGGTGTAATCGGCCATTTTGTAAATTGAAGTAATGCTTGCTTTTTAAAAGCATATACGCCTATGTGTTCGTAATAAACGGGATTTACATTTTTATCGCGTTGATATGGAATAACACTTCTACTAAAAAACAATGCATCCATTTTATTATTTACCGCCACCTTTACATAATTGGGGTCGTTAATTAATGTTTCATTGTTTAATACCTGCATTAATGAGGCTACCTGTACACTTTCATCATTTCTAAAAGCATCTAACAATTTTTGTAGTGGTTGCTTTTGCACAAAAGGTTCATCGCCTTGAACATTTACAATTATATCTACATCTAATTGTTCGGCAGCTTCAGCAATGCGATCGCTTCCGCTTTCATGTTCTTTTTTACTCATCAAAGCTTTACCACCATGTTGAGTAATTTCATTAAAAATAATAGGGCTATCGGTTACTACCCATACATCATTAAATAAACCTGTAGCTACAGTATTGTCATAGGTATGGCGAATAACCGTTTTATTACCCAGTTGTTGCATTAGCTTTGCTGGATATCGAGTAGCAGCATAACGGGCAGGGATTAGCGCAACAATATTCATGTGTTTTTTTTACAAAGATGGCAGATTTCCGGCACTACTTATTGGTTTTTTGAAAAGGGAATTTTAACAACCGCATAAAATTCTCATCATCAGCGTTGGAATAGTATTTATCTAATCCATATTTAATTTTTTGGGGAGACAAATGCCGGAAAGTACCCAGTAGCCGATCCCAAATGGATAATATAGCACCATAATTACTATCGGTATAAGGCTGTTGCCAATGATGGTGAACTTTGTGCATGTTGGGTGAAACAAACAAAAAACTTAATGTATTATCAATCCATTTAGGCAAACTAATATTAGCATGTGTGAATGCAGTTATGGCTACTAATATGGTTTGAAAAATCATTACCGAATACATAGGTGCTCCACTTACCCAAATACCAATAAAGAAAAATAAACCACGTAAAATACTTTCTATGGGGTGATGCCGTAACCCGGTAGTTACATCTACATTGTTATCGGCATGATGAATAATATGAAACCGCCAAAGCCAAGCATTTTTATGTTGCACAAAATGTACTAACCATCCACCAAAAAAATCGAGTGTAATAAAGGCAATTATAATAGTACCCATAATACCTGCATGCAACCAATATACTAAACCAAAACCACTTACTTTACACCAATCACTCAAAGCCACAATGCCAATGGCTAAAAAAGTATGTATAATTAAATGAATGAGCGTGAATATTAAATTTACCCCTGCATGATGCACTTTTGTTTTTTTATAATGCATGGGCAATAAAGGAATTGCTCCTTCTAAAATCCAAAAAAACAATAAACCCGATACTAAAATTATCATCCTTTCTACCGGGTGTTTATCTAAGGTTTGAAAATATTGCACCAGATTTTCAAGCATGGCAAGGCTGTTTTAAAATCAATTTACTAAAATTTTAAAAAGGCACAAAAAAGCCCCGTCTTTCCATAAAGACAGGGCCAACAATTGTGTAAAAACTATATTAATTATTCAGCATTAAAGGCATTACCAACATAACTAATTCCTCATTTTCAGCCTGCTCAGCAGGTTTAATAATACCGGCCTTAGTAGGGGTTGATAATTCAATAACCACTTCAGCAGTTTCTGCAGCATTCAACATTTCAATCATAAATTTAGCGTTGAATGCAATTTGTAATTCACCCCCATCGAATGTACAGGCCATTCTTTCATTACCTTCAAAACTAAAATCAACATCTTGTGCAGTTAAATGCAGTTCGTTACTGGTTATAGTTAAAGCTACCTGATTCGTACTTTTATTTGAAAATACACTTACACGGCGAAGTGCATTTTGAAAATCGGTTTTATTAACTACTAATTTATAAGGATTATCAACAGGTATTACCACTTTATAATCGGGGAAACGAGCATCAATTAACCTACAAGTCATTTGAATTTGGCCATGACTTACAAACAAATGGCTATTATTGTAGCTAAGGCTAATTTCATCATCATTATCCGGCAGGGCATTTTTAAGAAGATTCAACGGTTTTTTTGGAACAATAAACGAGTCATTACCGGTAGCTTTGGCATCGGTACGTTTGTACTTCACCAAGCGGTGTGCGTCAGTTGACACGAATTGAACGGCATCGGTCGATAACTCAAAAAACACCCCCGTCATTGCAGGACGTAAATCATCATTACTAACAGCAAATAAAGTTTTATTAATTGCGGTAACCAAAGCGCTGCTGGTCATTTTAAATGCAGTGGCGTCATCAGCAACGGGTTCTTTGGGGAAATTATCCGGATTTTCTCCCATTACCTTGTACTTACCATTTTCACTGGTAATTTCTATTGAATGGTTTTTATCAATATCAAAAGTTAAGGGCTGTTCAGGAATATTTTTTAGGGTATCCATTAATATTTTAGCAGGAATACAAACTTTTCCATTGGTTTTACTTTCTACTTCTAATTGCACCCGCATTACAGTTTCTAAATCAGTAGCCACCACATGTAGTTTTTTTCCTTCAATTTCAAACAAAAAATCTTCTAAAATGGGCAGTACGGTATTGGCACTAATAACGCCACTAATGTGTTGTAATTGTTTTAAAAGGGAAGATGAGGATACAATAAACTTCATATTTTTCTTAATTTTTGTAATGGCAACAAACCTACTGTAATTTGTTAATATTTCATACACAATTTATGCCCTATTTCAAACAGATTGAACACATTTGACATAGAAAGGCATAGATTTGAATAGCAAAGCTTAAGTTTATAAGTATGCCGCAACTACTAACATGGGAAAAAGCGCTACAAAAAATGAAACATTTTTGTGCTTATAGAGAGCGCAGTCATTATGAGGTAAAAGAAAAATTATATGCGTTAGGGCTACACAAACCCGAGGTTGAAAAAATGCTGAGTTTGTTAATTGAAGACAACTATTTAAATGAAACCAGATATGCTACACTTTTTGCCGGGGGTCATTTCAGGCAAAAAAAATGGGGAAGAAAAAAAATCGAATTTGAATTGAAACAGCAAAAAATCAGCCCCTTCAACATTAAAAAAGCTTTAGCGGTAATTGACGAAACTGAATACAGGCAAACACTTCAGCAACTGGCTTTAAAAAAATGGCAAACCTTACGTGGACAGCAGCCCATTCATAAAATGGCGAAAACACAAGCTTATTTAGTGCAAAAAGGTTATGAGCCCGGCTTAGTGCATCAGCAAATACAATGGTTAAAACAACAAACCACCATTTCATGAAAATTTGGGTATGCTTATTATTCTGTTGTTCCATTTCACAAATTTTTGCCCAAAAAAAAGGCCCTGCTAATTGGCAACATAGCCTATCCATTACTACCGATAATGATGCATACTTACTTCAGTATAACGATAAATATTATACCAACGGTTTATACTTTCAATATAATTTAATTCACCAAAAACAAAATGCCACAGTGGTGCAAAGTATTGAAGCCGGACAAGCTTTATACACCCCTCGTTTACTTACCTTTTACCCCGATAGTGTAGATAGACCGTATTGTGGTTATTTATTCTTAACCTACAAACACTTTCGTTTACAACAGCATTATGGCCTACAATGGAATGTTTCTGTTGGAACAATTGGCAACAATGCTTTAGGGCAAAATTTTCAAAATGGATTACATCATTTATTGGGACTTTATCCGGTAACCGACTGGTATAAACAAGTACAAGTGCCAATTACTGTTAATGCAATGGTTCAATATATGCCCTTTCTTCATGCATTAACACAATCAGATGCTGCCAAAATTATTCCGGTATTTACGGTAAATGCCGGAAACGTTTATACTAATGCAAAAGCAGGTGCATTTTTTGTTTTGGGAAAATTAAACGCCAACACAAACAGTGCCTTGTGGAATGTGCCCGCATACAACCCATCAAAAAGCCATCAAAGCATGGAATGGTTTGTGTACTTTTACCCTGAAATTACTTTACAAGCATACAATGCTACCGTACAAGGCAGTAGCAGTAATACAAGCAACACAGTTGCCGGAACGCCCGAAAAATGGATGTACCAGCAAAATTGGGGAATAGTATTGGCTCAAGGCCATTGGATGGGAAAAATAGAAATTGTTTATCAAACAAAAGAATGTATTACACAATATTTGCCACAACGTTATGCATCCATTCAACTAACCTATTGTTTTTAAAAAAAAGGCAATGAAAAACTTACGCATTAGTTTGGTACAAACCCATTTACAATGGGAAGATATTGCAGGAAATTTGCAACAATTAGAAGCCAAACTACAAGCCATACCTACCGGAACACATATAATTGTTTTACCCGAAATGTTTAGTACGGGTTTTAGCATGCAACCCGAAAGGCTTGCCGAAAGCATGCAAGGCAACACTGTTTTGTGGATGAAAAAAATGGCAGAATTAAAAAAGTGTATTATTACCGGCAGTTTAATTATCCATGAAAACAACTGCTATTATAACCGATTAATTTGGATGTTACCCAATGGCCAAATGGGTTTTTATGATAAACGCCATTGTTTTGCTTATGCCGGAGAAGATAAACATTACACACCTGGCAATAAACGATTGATTGCTTCAGTGAATGGATGGAAAATTAATTTACAAATTTGTTACGACTTACGCTTCCCGGTTTGGGCTCGTCAGCAAGCCAATAATCCACCGGAATATGATGTTTTAATTTATGTTGCCAATTGGCCTGAAAAAAGAATACATGCCTGGAAAAGTTTGCTAATAGCAAGAGCCATAGAAAATCAATGTTATGTAATTGGCGTAAACAGAATAGGTAATGATGGCATTGGCATTGCCCATAGCGGCGATAGTATGGCTATAAACCCATTGGGAGAAATTTTATGGCATGAAGCCAATAAAGAAGCCATTGGAGATGTAACTTTAAGTAGCAATTTTTTAAACGAGGTAAGGTCCCGATTCCCCTTCTTGGCCGATGCCGATAAATTTTCCATTCATGCCTAATGACTATGTATTATACGGACGCCATGTTTTTACCGGCAATGCTTTATTAAACAACCAAGCCATCTACATTCAAAATGGAATCATAAACAACATTGAAACATTTGATAATAATCATTCACCCCAACAAATATTTGACTATATAAGCCCCGCCTTTATTGATGCACAAATTTATGGTGCAAATGAACTACTGTTTTCTGCATTTCCCAATAGTAAAAGTATTTGGGCATTACAAGCACATTGTAAGCAATGGGGTACATTACATTTTTTGCCCACTATTGCCACCAATACAAAAGAAATAATGTATGCCGGTATTGATGCGGCGAAACAATACTGGAGTGAAGGAGGCAAAGGCTGTTTAGGTTTACATTTAGAAGGACCATGGATTAACAAAGAAAAAAGAGGTGCCCATATTGAAAGCCTTGTACATAGCCCCAACATTAACGAAGTAGAAGAACTATTAGCCTATGGCAAGGGTGTTATTAGAATGATAACCTTAGCCCCTGAAGTTTGCAATGAAGCCATTATTGAAATAATAAAACAAGCAGGTATAATTGTATCGGCAGGACATAGTAATGCCAGCTTTGAAGAAGCAACCCATGCTTTTAACAATGGCATACCAACGGTTACCCATTTGTATAATGCTATGAGTCCGTTATCGCATCGAGCACCGGGAATGGTGGGTGCAACATTTTTACATCCAACAGTTTATGCATCTATTATTCCGGACGGTTATCATGTACATTTTGAGGCAGTAAAAATTGCCTGCAAACAAATGCCTAACCGTTTATTTGCTATTACCGATGCTGTTACTACTACGCATACAGGTCCATATCAACACACATTAAACGGTAACAAGTATGAAAGTAATGGCATTTTAAGTGGCTCGGCATTAACGATGCATCAGGCATTTAAAAATTTAGTTAACCGGGTAAATGTAAATATTACGGGTGCTTTGGCTATGTGTTCCACTATACCTGCTACTATGCTTCAAGTTCAACACCAAATGGGTTTCATACAAAAAAATTATGCCGCTAACATCATAGCATTTAACAATGATTTAGAGCTGGTAGGGGTTTTTGAAGCTGCCGCTTTTACTGAAAAGTAAACTATGTATTTAAAAAAAGAGTTACGAAGCACAGCAGCTTAATTTATTCACATCAGTACCAAAGGCAATTGCAGCTAATTTTATGCCTTCACCTAAAGTAAGATAGGGATAGATATTTTCGGCCAACTCTTTAATGGTGGTTTTGTGCTTTATTGCCATAGATAATAACTCAATTAACTCACCACCTTCCGGTGCTACTATTCTGGCACCAATTAACTTATCCGTTGTTTTATTGCGAATTAGTTTAATGAACCCTCGTGTATCATTAGCAGCCAATGAACGAGGTACATTATCCAAAGTTAATTTAGAAACATCATAGGGAATATTAGCGGCTGCAGCCTGCGCCTCATCTAAACCAACACCTGCTACTTGCGGATCAGTAAAAACAACCCAAGGTAAAGCAGCGTAATCGGTTTTATTTTCACTGCCCGTAAATGCATTTTCTACCGCAATTTTGCCTTCATAAGCAGCTGTATACACAAATGCAGGGGTGTTGGCCACATCGCCAACGGCGTAAATGTTGGGTAAATTGGTTTCCATCATTTCATTTACCTGAATTTGGCCTTTCGCCGTTAATTGCAGTCCAATTTTTTCTACCCCCAATTTTTCTGTATTGGCTTTTGTACCTGAAGCTACTACAACTTTTCCGGGTTCCACTAATTGTGTAATTGAGCCATCGGGGCATTTGCAATGGATGATAGTATTGTTACCTGATTTTTCAAATTTAATAGCTCGGAAATTGGGCAATATTTCTATCCCTTCACTTCGCATGTATTTTTCTATTTCTGCACTAATATCTGGTGTTTGAGTACGCAAAACCCTATCCGTGAATTCAATTATTCGCACTTTTGTTCCTAAACGATTATAAGCCATTGCAATTTCCAAGCCTATGTAACCTGCACCCATAATGGTAATACTGTTAGGTTGTTCTTCTAAATCGAATAAAGAAACATTGGTAAGATAACCAATGGAATCCAACCCCTCAATGTTCGGAACATTAGTAGTAGCACCTGTGGCAATAATAAATTTCAGGGCAGTATATTTATCTTTTCCATTCACTACAATTGTTTTTGCATCTTCAAAACCTGCCCATCCATTGATCATGGTAAGCTGTTTAAAATCTTGTACCACATCCATATATTTTTTTTGCTGCAGGGTATGCACCAATGCTTTTTTATCTTTGATTACCTGCGCAAAATCAATGTCAAAGCCTTTGGGTTTGATGCCTGAAAAATTGGAATGTGAGGCATGATAAGCGGCTTCAGCAGCTCTGATTAAAGTTTTAGAGGGTACGCAGCCTACATTCACACAGGTGCCGCCAAAAGGGAGGCCGGCATTCACCATTAAAGTAGAAAGGCCCAGACTCTCTGCACGAATGGCTGCAGAAAAAGCAGCAGAGCCACCACCAATAATTATTAAATCAAAATGATTGGAATTTTCATGATTAGTATTCACTTGTGCCCTATAACTTGCTGAACGATTAATAGCAGCAACAATATCTTCTTTGCTTACTGTTTCCGGGTTAAAAACCACTTCTCCTTTCCCTTCCTGAAACTGAACCTGGGTGCTAATAATGCCCGGATTTGAATGAATAATCTTTTCAACACTGCGGGCACAATGCTCGCAGGTCATACCGGTAATTTTCAACAAAATTTTTTCTTGTTGCGCATCAC
>NZ_JBMFQT010000007.1:0-87056 GCF_049968455.1 Hydrotalea sp.
CCTACAATGAGTTGGCGCCATGGTATTCGCATGTTGAAAAATTTGTGGGTATTAGTGGAAATAAAGATGGCTTGGAAACTTTACCCGATGGTGAGTTTTTGCCACCTTGGGAATTGAATTGTGCTGAAAAAACCATTCAGCAACGCATAATGCAACAATATAAAAACCGATTTGTGGTGCAAGGGCGATGTGCGCATCTTACCAAACCTAATCCTATACATATTGAACAAGGCAGAAATCAGTGCCAAGCACGTAGCTTATGCGAACGTGGGTGCCCTTTTGGAGGTTACTTTAGTTCAAACGCAAGTACCTTACCGTGGGCAGAGAAAACCGGTAACCTTACCTTAATGCCCAACAGTGTAGTACATTCAATTATTTATGATGATAAGCTACAGAAAGCTACCGGCGTTAGGGTTATTAACGCTATAACAAAAGAAACTGTTGAGTACTATGCTAAAATAATTTTTGTTAATGCATCAACTATAAATACCAATTTAATTTTATTGAATTCTGTTTCTAATCGTTTTCCCAATGGTTTGGGTAACGATAGTGGCTTGCTGGGGAAATATATTGCTTTTCATAATTATCGCGGGCATGTTTCGGCGGCTTTTGATGGCCCACTTGATAAATATTATTATGGCCGCAGACCAACACAAGCTATGATGCCGAATTTTAGAAATGTTTACAAACAAGAAACAGATTTTTTACGAGGATATATGGTACACTATAGTGCCGGAAGAGGGAGAGCTGCCGCTAATGGGATTGGTGCTGAATTTAAAGATGCCATGACTGAACCCGGAAATTGGTATGTAAGTATGATGATGCAAGGTGAAACCATTCCAAAAGAAAACAATCATGTACGTTTAAGTACTACAGAAAAAGATGAGTGGGGTATACCGCAATTAATTACCGCCGTTGATTACGATGAAAATGATGAAAAATTATTAAAAGACTTTTTAAACCAAGGAAGTGAAATGTTGGCAGCTGCCGGTTGTACAAACATTCAAACACATGATTCTCATCAAGCACCCGGTTTAGATATTCATGAAATGGGTGGTGTAAGAATGGGGAAAGATGCTAAGAAAGCATTGTTGAACGAGTGGAACCAAATGCATCACTGCAAAAACGTGTTTGTTACCGATGGTGCTTGTATGGTTAGTACAAGTACACAAAATCCATCGTTAACTTATATGGCTATTACAGCCCGAGCAGCTAACTATGCAGTTGAACAATTGAAAAAAAATAACATTTAAATACTTAAAATACAAACTATGGATAGAAGAGAGCTTTTAAAAATGGTTGCACTGGCTACCGGCGGTGTGCTTGTTGGAGGCGAGTTTTTACTAACTGGTTGTAAAAATGAAAAATCGGGTACAGTTGCTTTTGCGCCTGATGATATTGCATTTTTAGACGAAGTAGGTGAAACCATTATTCCTACTACTTCATCGCCGGGAGCAAAAGATGCAGGCATTGGTAACTTTATGAAAGTAATGGTTACTGATTGTTATACCGAGCCGGATCAACAGGCTTTTATAAAAGGTATTAAGGAGTTGAATGAGGCAAGTAAGAAAGCTTACGGTATAGGCTTTATGCAAGCAACTCCACAACAGCGTACTGAACTGTTAGAAAAAATTGATACTGAAGCCAAGGCCTATCAAAAGGAAAAAAATGAAAAGGAAGCTAAATTGCAAGCAGAAGCAGCAAAAGAGCGCAATAAAACCATTGCATTTTCTCCCAATCATTATTTTACTATGATGAAGCAACTAACCTTACTGGGTTATTTTACGTCTAAACCCGGTGCTACACAAGCATTGCGTTATGTAGCAGTGCCGGGCCATTACGATGGTTGCATGCCTTATAAAAAAGGTGATAAAGCTTGGGCTACTTAATCGCTGCTTTTCATTTTTTTAAATGTGTAAAAACCTACATTCATTTTTAAATACAACCTCATGTCAACTAATCGTAGAACTTTTTTAAAAATGGGTGGCTTATCTGCCTTGGCAATGGCTGCACCCGTGAAAAAAATGGCCACTAATATTTTAAATGAAATGGCTGAAAATAATGCTGCAGGCGATTTGCAAAAATTTGGGTTGCAATTATGGACAGTAAAGGAAGATATGGCCAAAGACCCTAAGCAAACCCTGAAGGCAGTTGCTTCTTTTGGATACAAGCAGTTGGAAAGTTTTGAAGGAAAGATGGGTATGTTTTGGGGAATGACCAATAAAGAATTTAAAAAATATTGTGATAGTATTGGTACTAAAATTATTTCATCACATTGCGACATCAATACCAATTTTGAACAAAAGGCTGCACAGGCTGCGGAAATTGGTATGGATTATTTAATATGTCCTTACAAAGGCCCGCAAAAAGATATTGATGCATTTAAGAAATTTGCAGAACAATTTAATAAATGCGGCGAAATTTGTAAAAAGAACGGTATACGCTTTGCGTATCACAATCACGATTATTCATTTAAACCTATTGATGGCCAAGTTCCGCAAGTTGTAATGATGAATGATACCGATCCTAATTTGGTTGATTTTGAAATGGATATTTACTGGGTAGTGGCTGCCGGTGAAAATCCACAAGAATGGTTACGAAAATATAGCCACAGATTTAAGCTTTGCCATGTAAAAGATTTGACTAGAACTGCGAATGGTGGACATGAATCCTGCATATTAGGAAAAGGTACGATTGATTACCCAACCATTTTAAAAACTGCAAAGGATAACGGCATGAAGTATTATATTGTAGAGCAGGAAGCATTTACAGGAACCACTCCTTTAGAAAGTGCTAAAGCAGATGCTGCTTATATGAAGGCGTTTAAATTTGCTTAATTTTTGCTATTGAATAATTTTTTAGCGGAGGTGTTACATACATCTCCGCTTTTTTATGCTGTAAATTCGTTATGATTGAAATTTTCTATTAACAATGTTATTATACAATAACGCCAATAGTAAAATTGCTAAATAGGTTACAATGTTAAACCAGGTATGGTGATCAAGGCCAAAGGGTAGTTGCCATTTTTCTAATCCTGAAATAAGTACAAGGCAAACACGTGCTATATTGCATGCTATAATAATGGCAATGCCAATCACAGCCCATACTGCTTTAAACCACCACTTACCATGGTGTGTAATAACAAAAGCTAACCAAAAACTCATAACAGCAAATCCTAAACATGAGTAATTTAAAATAATGCCATATTCTCCGCTAATAGTTAGTATATCCGGCTGTGGGCTATAAATATAATATCCGTATGATTCTAAAATTTTTCTGCTACCGCTAAGTACAATATCTCTATTTAAAGCTATGTAATTGAAGTAATGATCAATAAATGGTACATATAAATGATAAGGTGTAGTTAAGCCCCATATAATTTTTGTACCCCAATAAAAAACTACAAACCATCCCAAAAAAATGAGAGCATACTTCCAAACCGAAAAAGATGAAAGCGAAATAGGAGTGCTATTTTTTTGCGTTATGGGTAACATATATTCAAAAATACAATCAATTGCTTACTCTTTCTTCAAAATATGATTTATGTTGAATTTTTAATATTATGGTAAATCATTCCCGGGTATGAAATTGTGTTAAATACTATCCGTTTGTATTGTTAAAAAATATTGTTTCTAATTGCCTTAACATTGCTTTAAAACAATATGTATTTACCTTGTACTTGCTTTAAAAAAATGATTATTCACACTAAAAATACAAAGCTATGAGTACACAAAAATTATTAATCGGTATTTTGTCAGGAGTAGCTGCAGGAGTAGCAATAGGTTTATTAACAGCTCCGGCAAAAGGTAGTGAAACAAGAAAAAAAATTGCCGATACCGCAGAAGATATTAAGCGAAAAATACGAGCAATGCGCGGCCAGGCTAACAGTGAATTAGATGAGTTGAAAACCATTATTGAAAATGAAACCGGTGGCATGCGCGATGATGTTAGGGAAAGGATTTTAAAGTTGGTAGAAGCCAGCAAAAAGTCATATCATAAAATGACGGAAGATATGCATATGAGTTAAGTGTATTGGATTGTTTATGGAAGGAACAATCTGTTAATAAAAAGAGGCTGCATCGATATATGACGCAGCCTCTGTCTATTTATATATTGGGGTAGTTCTAAAAGTCAGCTAAATGTGGCTTATTGTTTACAATAGCTTCAATTTTATCCATCATTTCCTGATTCAGCATTGGTAATACCTCAAGTGCTTTTAAATTATCATTTAATTGTTGTGTTTTAGTAGCTCCTAATATGGCGGTAGTTACATTCGGATTTTTTAATACCCATGCAATGCTTAAAGCTGCAACTGAAACACCTAAAGATTGTGCTAATGCGGTAAGCTGTTTTGCTTTTTCAATTTTTTCTGATACCAGTATTCTGTCTTTCAGCCATTCAAAGCCTTCTATGCTTAAACGACTATCTTCGGGTATGCCATTATTGTATTTTCCGGTTAATAAACCGGAAGCTAGGGGGCTCCATATAGTGGTGCCCATGCCAACATTTTTAAATATTTCTAAGTATTCGTTTTCTAATTTGGTTCTTTCAAAAAGATTGTATTGTGGCTGTTCAACAGAAGGGCCAATTATTCTGTAATCACGTGCAATTCGATGAGCTTCCATTATTTCAACGCCACTCCATTCACTGGTACCCCAATATAAAATTTTGCCCTGATTGATTAAAGTGTTCATGGTAAGTACAACTTCTTCAATGGGAGTAGATTTGTCGGGGCGATGACAAAAATAAAGATCTAAATAATCTGTTTGTAATCTGTGCAATGCTTCATGGCATGCTTCCGTTAAATGTTTTCTGCTTAAACCGGTTTGATTGGGTTTGTTGTTTTTCCCCCGCCATCCAAAGAATGCTTTAGATGATAAGACATAAGAGGTACGATCCCAACCTTTGGATTTTAAAACACGCCCCATCATTTTTTCACTTTCGCCTAAAGCATATGCTTCGGCATTGTCAAAAAAATTAATGCCATTATCATAGGCAATACCCATTAATTCATCAGCAATGCCATCATTAATTTGTTTATGGAAGGTTACCCAACTTCCAAAGCTGAGTGCACTGAGTTGTAAGCCAGTACGGCCCATTTTCCTGTATTCCATACGAAAATTTTTTATAGTTAAATAAATGTGTTACAATGAACTATCAGGAACATTTAAAAAACTTGTCTGCCCTCCATTGCCGAAACCTACCTTAAATACTTTAATGTTGGTAAGATCCTGATTGGAGGAAAAACCCGTTCCATATAATTTTTGACGAATAGGATTTGTTTGGCTAATAACAACCGGTTTATCGGTATAATAAGTGCCTTTTGCTTGGTCCCAATACAATTCGTTCGTAAATAACGTATCACCCTTTATGTTGAAAACAATTACACTATCGCGTAATAATACTTTATTTTCATTTTCTAAATAAGAGCCATAACGAGCAAATAAGCGGCTGTCAATTTTAGGAGTGCTATCATAAAACTCAACATGCAGCGTTTTGGGAAATTCAATTTTAACAGTGTCCAATTGATATCGTAACATGTAGGGTGCCCTTAATATAGCTTTGATATGGCCCCCTTGACTAAATTGGCTAACGATACCCGTGCCTTCTTCAACCCCCATCTTTCGCTTTCCTAAATTTTGTACTTCATGAATATCATTTTCACAGCCAACTGCAGTTAACCCCATTAACAAAATGAATAAAAGTTTTTTTATTGATAGCATGTTTTTTTTCTGCGTATTGCTGTTGCAAAATTACAATTTGCCAATGAGAACTATGGATTGTTTAATTGATTAATGTATAACAAACCTTTAAATAATAAATGTTCGTCAGTGTAAATTTCATTTTTTAGGTAAGTTTTAAAAAAGTGCATATCGCCGCCTGTTATACTCACCTTTAAATTTGAAAATTTTTCTTTGTATGCCTCTATAATGCCATCAATTTCCTTAGCCATCCCTACTAATACACCACTTTGTAAATTTGTTTTAGTATCATAGCCAATTAGCGGAAAATTTTTATCAGCTTTTACTAAAGGCAATTTAGCAGTTTGTTCATGCATGGCTTTAAAACGCATATTCATGCCGGGAGAAATAGCCCCACCTAAAAATTCATGAAAAGGATTAACATAATTATAAGTAATGCAGGAACCCAAGCCTATGGCTAAATTGTGTTGTGTAGGGAATAAACTTACTGCAGCACTGCAAATAGCTAATCTATCTGCACCTATTGTTGAAGGCTTTCCGATAGGAGTAGAAATGGGTAGCTTGCTTTCATGACTAAGTAAATGAAAGCGTGTATGCTTGCTTAAAAATTGTGGTAACTGTTCGTTGTGGTGTATAACTGATGATAATATGCAATGTGTGGGCTTAAATTGATTAAGTATGGGTTCAATAGTTGATGGGCTGTCATTTGTTAAGGTAAATACCTCAACAATGTCTGTATTATGAAAGATGACTCCTTTTAAACGAGTATTACCAAAGTCTAAACAAAGTGTTGTGGGCATTTGTATTTTTTTGTAGTTACAAATTAAATCCTTTCAAAGTTTTAAAATGACCGTTTAATTTTATTTTTTCTTTTAATTCATCCATGCTTTGTAATAAAGGTAGTACTTGGGCTAAATGCCTCCGTAAAAATTCAATTCGTTCTAATTCTTTATAAAAACCCAGTAAGCTTAATTCTTGTTCCTGATTTAGCCCTACATGGTGGGCAACATCATAACTTAACAGTGTTTCGTCGGGCTTCTTGAATTGTTTTTCTACTTTTAGAAGATGAAACAAATCTCTAATTTGTTGTAATATTGGCTTTAAGTATGCATACATTGGTTGCATTTCATTGGCAGGGTAATTCACAATGGCGCCACTATATAATTTATCAGGTAGTTCATTAATTACTTCCAATATTTTAAACACCGAAGTTCCTTTCACAACTATATCCATATTGCCATTGTCGTGTATCTGCACTATTTCCTTAATTTCTACCAATGTGCCAAAGTCTGTTAGTTTGTTTTGTAAAACAGCAGGAATACCAAATGGCTTACTGTCTGCATAACAAGTAGTGATAAGTTGTTTATAGCGAGGCTCAAAAATATGCAGGTTTACCACTTCATCGGGGTAAACAATTAAACTTAATGGAAATATAGGTATAAAATTGGTCATTTGTAGGTAATTCTAATGTACAGTATTTTATCAATTCTATGTAAAAGTAAGGCTTACGGTTTTTTTTCAGTTTCTTTGTGCTAGTAATTTTAATAGCAATCAACAGCCGCCTGTTTGAATAAAACAAATTTATATTCTTATATACATGAAAATTTCCGGATTTACAATTATCAAAAATGCAGTGATTAACGATTATCCCATTGTAGAGGCAATTACTTCTATATTACCTGTGGTAGATGAAATGATTGTGTTGGTGGGAGATTGTGATGATGGAACCTTAGAACTGGTTGAATCAATTGGTGATGCTAAAATAAAAATTCATCGTTCCGTTTGGGATAAAACTTTGCAATCGGGTGGGGTAGTTTTAGCCGACGAAACCAATAAAGCATTTCAGTTGATTGATCCGGAAAGTACTTGGGCTTTTTATATACAAGCCGATGAATGCGTTCATGAAAAATACCATGCAGCTATACTAGCAGCTTGTAAAGAACATCAATACAATATTAAAGTGGAAGGTTTATTGTTTCAATACCTACATTTTTATGCCACTTATGATTATGTGGGTGATAGTAGAACTTGGTACGATCATGAAGTGCGCATTATTCGAAATGATAAAAAAATTGCTGCATATAAAGATGCACAAGGATTTAGAGTAGGCAATAGAAAATTATGGGTAAAGCCTGCAAATGCATTTATATATCATTATGGATGGGTGAAAAGTCCGGAACAAATGATGCGTAAAAATAAAAATATGGCCGCTTATTGGAACCATGCCTCTATTCAAGCCATAGCCAATTCGCCGGAGCAGGTGTATAATTTTGATGAATACGATTCTGTTCAAAAATTTACAGGAACACACCCTGCTGTTATGCAACAACGCATTGCTGCAAAAAATTGGCAGATAGAATTAGATGTACACAAAAAAAGATTTTCATTTAAAGACCGATTGCTGTATTATTTTGAAAAATTAACAAGCATTCGTCCATTTGATTTTAGAAATTATAAACTGCTGCGCTGAGGTGAAAGTGCCATTAATGCCAATGGCCAAGCATGTAAAAAAACGCCAAATTGGTAATTTAAATTACATTCAACCAGGCATGATGCAGTAATGGCAATACTCCAAACTGCAACACCTGTTTGTTTTTGTTGCCAAGCCCAAAAAATGGGATACAATAACCAAATACTCCAAGCAATTACGCCAATCCATCCACTGCCTATTAACCAAAACAACCATTGGTTAAATGGCCACCCGAACTTTAAATTTTGTTGTGAAAAATAAGTTTGACCAATTTGTTGCATGGTTGGTGCAACACCGGCCCAACCTACATTGTATTGATTATTTTGAATAGCTTCTAAAGCAATGGTATTCATATTGCGCCTTGCACCATCTGAATAGTTGCTGTTAAAAACGGATGGATTAAATTGCTGCCATTCATAAAAACTATAAGCAATTTTTTTTTGCACGGTAGGGAAAAGAATATAACTACAAAAACCTAAAAGTATTATGCTCACGGTTATCCATTTGCGCTGAGGTATAGATTTTGTAAAAGGAATAAACAGCAAACAAATAATAAGTATAATCCAGGCGGTACGAACCGATAAAAATAGAATGAGTATAAGCAATAAGCTAACCAAAATCCATCGAAGCCTAAAAGAAAATGGGTTATGGAATAATAGTATTACAAAAGCGCTGCATAAAAATATGCTGTAACGAATATGGTCATTATCCATCCACACAGGCAATGTTTGTCCGCTGCCATATCTGGTAATGCTTGCTTGTATATGTGTGATAAACCAACTAATGGGATATATGCAGCTGGCTATTGCAACAATAACCCATATTTTATTTGTTATAGAAATATTTTTTAGATTTTTGAGCATTGTTACTGAAAAAAAAGCAATAGGATAGGTACATAAGGTTAACAAAAAATCATACGTGTCTTTTTGAAAGGGTAATTGCCAAGCACCTGTTAGAAATAGTATTAGCGGTACAATTGACCAATACAATAAATGGTTGTCACTTCTAAAAAAATTGCATTTACCCCATGAAATCAATATCACTATAAGCCATACAAGCATACTAATAGATAGTAATGCCCTGCTGAATAGTAAGCCTAAAAGCATCACCATCAACAAAGCAATCAGTTTGTAGTCTGAAGAACGTAACACTTGTAGTAAATGATATTTTTCTGTGTTCTTGGTCATGTCATTACCCTTATGGTTTAATTTTAGGTAGAATAATGAATGGTTATGTGGCAAAATTTGCTGAAAGATATACAAAGCGGAAATATAAAGTCACTTGCCCGTGAAATTACACTGATAGAAAATGAAATTTCAGGCTATGAGTTGTTCATGCAAATGTTGGCATATAATACAATTACTCGTGTAATAGGTATTACTGGTCCACCCGGCGTAGGCAAAAGCACATTAACAGATGCATTGATTGGAGCATTATTAGCTCAAGAAAGAAAAGTAGCTGTTTTATGTGTTGATCCTTCATCGCCATTTCATAATGGAGCATTGCTGGGCGATAGAATACGGATGAGCCAATGGTACACACATAAAAATGTTTTATTCGTTCATTAGCCACAAGGGGTAATATGGGTGGTTTGCATCCTAAAACTTATGAAATTACCGATGTTTTAAAGGCTGCCGGCTTTACAGATATTATTATAGAAACTGTTGGTGTTGGTCAAAATGAAATTGACTTAGCAACAATAGCAGCTACAACCATTGTTGTATTGGCCTCTGAAATGGGCGATGCAATTCAATATATGAAAGCAGGGTTAATAGAAATAGCAGATGTTTTTGTGGTAAATAAAACTGATATGCCGGGGGCAGAACAATGCTTCAATAGTTTAAAACAAATACTAAGTCAGCTAACGCATAATAATGTTTGGGAAGTGCTTATTGTTGCAACAGTAGCCACTCAAAAGCAGGGTATTGAGGCAATAATGCAGGCAATTGAAACGCATACGACTATAACACTTAAGTCCGAGTATAATGTTGTAATGCTTGCAAATAAAGCTTACAGTTTATTGCAAGAAAATGCATGAAATGAATATGTGGTAAAAAATAAAAGAACAATTAATAGCTGAAGTATCGAATGAAGGGTTTAATTTATATGCTTGGATAAGTGGAATTTATTTATAAGTAATTTAATGTCATTTCTATCTTAAAAACGAGTACTTTCAGCAAATCAATATTGTCTTATATGAATAGATTATTGGCTATTACCCTTTTAATGTAACACAAAAAGCTTAAAAATTAAGTTGAAATCGGTGTTTTTAATGGTCATATTTTTTTTAGGATTAAATCTTTTTTCAAGATAGCCATTGATCCATCTTTTAGATTTACAAAGTTTCGGGTGTTGGGGAAAATGATTTTAAACCCGTATAATATTTTCAATCAGTATTTTAAAATGGCTAGTGATGTTTTTTTTGAAAAGTATGCGCAGAAAGTTTCTCAAACAAAAAAATAGATATAGCCTTGGTTGATGGTATGCATGAGTTTGAATATGCCCTTCGGGATGTAAATAATATAGTAGAAAACATGAATCCCAATGGTGTTATTATTATGCATGATTGCAATCCTTTAACATCAGAAGCTGCTTGCACATTTAAGGAATGGGAAGAAAGAAGTTTTTCGGGTACTTGGAATGGAGATGTATGGAAAACAATTTTATATATTCAATGCTGTAGAAAAGATTTGAATGTATTTGTTTTAGATTGTGATCATGGTCTTGGTATTATTACAAAATCTAATGAGCAACATCAAACCTTTCCATTTCAATATACTAAAGAAGAGATAGAGGGTTTAACCTATAATGATTTTAATGCCAATAGAGTTGATTATCTTAATTTGAAGACATCTAGTTACTTTTACGAATACTTTGATTTGGGTAACTAAAAGTTATTTCTTTTGAAACTCGCCAATAAACGTTTTAAACTATTTTTTATTTTTAAAGAAAATGTAATATTGGGTTCTGTTAAGTTGCCTTTGAAAGGTTCACCTCTTTTTAAGTAGAACTTAGATAAAGTGCTGGAAGTCATTCCCCACTTATTTATAAAGGTATAATATCCTGGATTCTTTTCAACTCGCTTTACTGACCTTGAACCAAAATGATAAACTCTACTTTTGCTAATTCCCTTAAAATAGCGGATACCCATTTGCCATAGTTTCATAGAAAAGTCCGGATCTGAATACATACCAGGAGAAAATTCTATACTATATCCGCCTACCAAATCCCAAACATCTATATGTACAATATTGGGTGGCCAGGTAGCACCTTGCCAATCATTCATAGGAAGCTGTGCAAATTGTTCAAGTAAGGCAGCCTCATTAAAATTTGTTATGTCGGTACCAAAATTATATTCAATAGCACAGTTGCTGGAAGCAACAGGCTCAATAGCTGTTGCAGATATAAAAAAATATTTATTACCAATTAATTGAATTTCTTCCCATAAATAAGTATCCCATTTCGGACAAACATACATGTCATCATTCATGTACAACAAATAATCAGTTTGCAGTAATTTTCTGCATGCGTTAAGTGCATAACAAACGCCAACGTTTACTGAACTATAAACAACATCAATATCTGTTTGGCTTTGTGCCCATTCAAAAGTGCCATCTTTACCATCATTTACAAATACAATAATCTGATGTGATAATGTTGAGTTTTTTCTAATGCTTTCAATACAAAGTTTTAAATAGGGTAAATTATTCCAGCTGGGTATAACAATTGAAAAAGTGTTGTTTTTTTGATTGGTATTTTTGGGTAAGAAAAGTATTTCTGCTGAATGATTCATACTGTAAGTTAAACTGCACAAATCTAATGCACAAAGCCAAATGATTGGTAAATAAGGTTTTTTTCAATAAATGCACATTTCAGGAACAGTTAGCATTTATTTTTGATTAAATTGCATCCTCAATTTTTGATTATGCAAGAACCTCATGTTTTTAAAGCTGAACCTACAGCTGTAATGTTAGAAGAAGGAAAAACCTATGCCTGGTGTACTTGTGGGTTAAGTCAAAAAAATCCATTTTGCGATGGCCATCATAAAACCATTGAAGGGATGCCATTTAAACCCCTAAGATTTACTGCAGAAAAAAGTGAAGAAGTTTGGCTGTGTAACTGTAAACACACCAAAACACCGCCATTTTGCGATGGTACGCATGAACAATTCAGAAAGTAATTGCTTACTTAAATAGTATCCTGATCGTTGGGCTGTGCATCTAAACGCTGTTTTTCTTTTTCAGCCTGAAACCAGCGATAACCCAAATATCCGATAATTAAAAAAGGAGTTGCGGCTAAATATAATATGCCGGCATTTAAGCCTTTTGCAGGTCCTTCACCCAGTTGTGAGGCTGTTTTAGTGCATATAGAGCATTGTGCATGGCTGCCAACTGTAACTAAAGCGAAAAATACAGTGATTGCTAACTTACTTACCCACTTTTTCATACCTGTATATTGTTCTGCAAAGATAGTTTAAAATTTAACTTACGGATGGCCTGTTACCCAAATAGTGCCTTTAAAAGGCTATTTTTTTAACAATTCTAAAGGGTTGATTCTTCTGTTTTAAGCAGATGTAACAATTAATTCATATTCAATTCACATTCAGGTAATACTATGGTTTGAATTTTGGTAAACCATTAGATATGAACAGAAGGCCAGTTGACGTTGTTGTGATGAGTGATTTGCATTTAGGAACTACCGGCTGCCATGCCCGTGAGCTGGTAAATTATTTAAAAAGTATATCGCCCAAAATCCTAATTCTGAATGGCGACATTATTGATGTGTGGCAATTCCGAAAACATTTCTTTCCCTTAACACACATGCAGGTAATTAAAGAAATTTTGAGCCTGGCTACCAAAGGTACCCGGGTTATTTATATTACCGGAAATCATGATGAAGCTTTGCGCCGTTATACGCATTTTGATGTTGGCAATATTCAATTGGTTGACAAAATGGTAATGGAAATAAACGGGCATTTATGTTGGATTTTTCATGGTGATGTATTTGATAATACAACAAAAGGAAGTGCCAAGCTTTTAGCCAAATGGGGAAGTCATGGTTATAACTTATTAATTCGCTTTAATAGGTTGTTGAATTATTTTTTGCAATTGCTGGGGCGCGAAAAAATGAGTTTATCAAAATCAGTAATGAATAGGGTGAATAAAGCGGTTATTAAAATTAACAATTTTGAACAAACGGCTGCCGAAATAGCTATTGAAAAAAAATATGAATATGTTATTTGCGGGCATATTCACGAACCACAAATGCGGGTTGTTGAAAATGAAAATGGAAAAGTTACCTATTTAAACAGTGGCGATTGGGTGGAACATTTAACTGCATTGGAATTTTATGGTAACGCCTGGCATATGTATCAATACGATGATAAAGCATTTGAAAGTGCGAAGGTGGTTGATATGAATAAGAAAGTACAAAGTCCGGATGTAGTTACAGATGAAATTGCCTTATTTGTTCATGCTTTTGCTCCCTCTTTTCATGCAGTTCCCGGGCAAGCTGCTTTTACCCCACCCTTTTAAAAGAAGCAATTATGAAAATATTTTATGCAGTACAAGCAACAGGAAATGGACACATTAGCAGAGCAATGGAATTGTTGCCTTACTTGCAGCAATACGGAACCGTTGATGTATTTTTAAGCGGAAGCAACAGTAATCTTAATCCTAATTTGCCGGTAAAATTCACCAGTAAAGGGTTAAGCTTATTTTACGGAAATAAAGGTGGTTTAGATTACGTTAAAATGCTGCGTTATTGTTCGCCTGTAAGGGCTTTAAAAGAAGCAAAGTACTTACCGCTACATAACTATGACATTATATTGAATGATTTTGAAAGTATTACCGCATTAGCTTGCTTTCTGCAGAATGTACCTAGTGTTAATTTCGGTCATCAGGCAGCATTTATTTCTCCAAAAACTCCTCGTCCCGATAAAAAAAATATAGTAGGTGAACTGGTATTAAAAAAATATGCTCCTGCCACTGCCTATGTAGGTTTGCATTTTAATCAATACGATTCATTTATTTTTCCTCCTGTTATTAAACAACAAATAAAGCAGGCAAACCCAAGCGATAAAGGATATATTACTGTTTATTTATCGCATTACAGTGATGAAGTAGTGGCTGCAGCATTAAATAAATTGCCGGATGTTCCATTTGAAGTGTTTTCAAAAAAAGTAAAACAAAGGGTAAAACAAGGCAATATCACGTTTATACCTATTAGCAATAAAGCATTTAATCATAGCATGATTCATGCTCATGGTATTATTACCGGTGCCGGTTTTGAAACACCTGCTGAAGCTTTGTTTTTGCAAAAAAGACTATTGTGTTTACCCATTCGCGGACAATATGAACAATTGTGCAATGCCGCTGCTTTGGCTGATTTTAATGTGCCTATTATTGATAAAATTGATGAGCATTTGCATAATCATATTGCTAATTGGTTAAATGCTTCCCCTCAAAAACCTTTGCATTTATCGCATGATACGCATGCAATTGTTCAGCAGGCCATATTAACTGCACAAACAGTAAAGCAGCAACCGGCCAATAATTTTAATAATTTACTTACCGAGGAAGATATGTTGGCATTGAGCTAAAGTCTTATTTTAATTTGATCGGTTTTGGCAAATTACTAAAGAACATCTGTGCCGGTTAGCAATATTTGCCAGGCTTTGTCAATTTCATTTTTGTCAATAAATTGTTTTGCATACTGGTGCAATTCTTCTTCCATTTCGGTAGGGCTACCGGCATAATATTGTATAATATTTTTTACCTTGTCGTCATTAAAATTCGCGTCAATTTCGGGCAAGGCACTAACGTTGGCCAACTGTGCTAAATGATTGCCGGTTAATATTTTACTATTGCGAATACTTTTAGGTAAAGCATCAATGCCAATTCCTAAATGTGCATTTGGTTTAGCAACAGTAAATAAATTTTGTTCATTGATGGATGCATACCAATCGCCGCCTAAACGACTAACGTGGTGTAATTTACGTTGGTCAATCATTGTGCCGGCTTCGTTTAAAATACTTTCTGCAACATGCATACAAATAACTTCGGCAATTACTAATTGTCCGGCTCCCGGGCCGTCGCCCAAACTTTTTATTTCTAATACTTTACATTCCATTTGAACCGGCGATTCTTTTACCAAAGGCGGTTGAATGTAGGTTGCTTTCTGTTTTGTAAATCCTGCTTTCACAAATTCATCAACCCCTTTGGGATAATTGCAACTACTTAAGCTTACTTGTTGCACCATTTCAGTAGTGCAAATATGAATACCCACTTCGGGTACCTCCATTACATTAAGCAAAGTATGTTTTACTGCATTTTCGCGTACACTGCGTGTGGGTGAAAAAATAACAATGGCCGGATTAGTTGAAAATAAATTGAAAAAACTAAAAGGGCTCAGGTTTATATTGCCTTGCTTATCAATAGTACTTGCAAAAGCAATGGGTCTGGGGGCTATGGCATGTTGTAACCAACCTTGTCGTTCTGTTCCTTTTAATTCTTGAATATGAATAAGCATGATACTAAAGCAATTTTTGTATTAAGCAATGGTTGTGCCTTTTTTCTTTTGAGCCAAAATACTAAAGCTACTGTCTTCTTTTACAATTGTATTGCTAATACTGCCAATGCGTTCAATTTCCATTTCAATAATATCACCTTCTTTTAACCATTGCGGTACATAGTTTGGGTTATTCATTTTGCCGGTTCCATTCAATTCTAAAAAACAACCGGTACCAACAGTGCCTGAACCAATTACATCGCCGGGATATAATGTAGCACCATAACTGGCTCTTTCAATAATTTCAGCAAAAGTCCAATCCATATCGCCTAAGTTGCCGTGGCTGACTTCAATGCCATTTACGCGGCATTTCATGGTTAAATTCCAACTTTTACCGGTATGGCCAGGTTTTGCTGGAATTTCATAAGGGGCCAATTCATCTAATGTTACCAAACAGGGTCCAATAACGGTTGAAAAATCTTTTCCCTTGGCAGGACCTAAATTCAATAACATTTCTTCCATTTGCAATTTTCGGGCACTCATATCATTCATAATCATTAAACCACCAATGTATTCATCGGCAGTTTCAGCGGCAATGTTTCTTCCGTTTCTGCAAATAACTATTGCAGCTTCTAACTCAAAATCTAATTGTTCAAAGTGGTCGGGCATGCAGTAAACAGGTCCCGGACCCTGTATGCTATGGTGATTGGTGAAATAAAAAATGGGATATTCATCAAATTCGGGTATCATAGGTACACCACGGTTACGCCTTGCTGCTGCAACATGTTGCCTAAATGCATAGCCATCGCGGCAGCTGGTTGGAAAAGGAACAGGTGCTAATAATTGTATACCATCTAGTGAAAGACCCTTGTTAACGCCCATCGTTCCGTTTACTAGTGCCGCGTTTACTTTTTGGGCAATCGGAAACATGTCATCCCAATAGTTTAAAAACATATTCATATTTCCTGCTAATTCGGGATGTACAGCATCACAATCGTACAAGAAATTATTGACTAAAAAAGCTAATTGATCTTGACCCTCTCTTAAATATGATACAAGTTTCATGTGCTACTAATTTAAATTCGTTAATAGTGTAAAATTACAGGCATCTACCATTTATCTTCTTCATTAATGTTATTATTCTTTTGCATGTTTTTTCGGAAAGCTATTTTTTCTGCCTGCCGGCGAATAATAAATTGGGTAATAACATCAGCAGCATGCTCAGGTAAATTCTCGTTGAGTGCTTTTTTTAATTGTGCTTCGTTTACATCTATTCTATACAACAATTGAATCAGTGCGTGAAAATCGGTTTCAATCAAATATTCAATGGCATTTCGAAGTTGTGTGTATTGCGGGCTTTGGGGCACAATTGCTGCATCCGTTTTTTGTAAAAAATTTTGAATAATATCTAAAGACAATTCCTGCATAATATTATATAGGCAAAGTACATTAATATTTTTCAATGATGCCTAAACCAAAAAGAGCAAAATCGTATTTTACGGGATCATTCTTGTCTAATAGGCGTAAAAAATTCGTTAATTCAATGGCTGCTAACCAATCGGCAGGTTTTCGTTTTATCATACCTAAACGTTTGGAAACACGTGCAACATGAAGGTCTAATGGGCAAATAAGTTGTGCCGGGCTAATATTTTTCCAAATGCCAAAATCAACGCCGGTTTTATCATTTCGTACCATCCATCTTAAATACATATTTAAACGTTTACAGGCCGATTTATTTTCCGGTGCTGCAATGTGTTTTCGGGTTCGTAATGGTGCATCTTCCAATGAAAAAAAGTAATGATGAAAGCCATTTAGCATAGCTTCTATGGTGTTACCCCATTGGCAGAAGGCAGTTTCTAAACTCTTGTGTTGTAAATAATGGTGCTGCAAAAAATGAATAGTGTATAATAAGTCGGTTGTATTAAATGTACGATACTGAAACTGCATTAATTGTTTTAAGTCGGAAAGTTGGTGATGCTTAATAAAATCATAAGGGGCATTATCCATCAAATGCATTAAGGTGTTTGATTTTTGGATGATGGCAGTTCGATTGCCCCATGAAAACAATGCCGCAAACAGTCCTGCAATTTCTATGTCTTGTTGCAATGAGAAGCGATGTGGCACGGAAATAGGATCGCCCGAAATAAAATGTGGTGTGTTGTATAATAATACCTTGCTGTCTAAAAAATCTTTTAAAGCTAAATTTGACTTTTTCAACATAATTCTGGTATTATTTTATCTATTTCCAAACTTCTTAATACAGATGCTTACAATGCAGCTTAACTTTATGGCACAAACCTATGTTAAACGCCAAAGTTCACCAAGTGTTTATTGCGCGAATATTGTACATATATGCTTTTATTCTAAAATATAGATACATGAAAAAAACAGTTATTTTGTTCGGCCTGCTTGCAACTGCAGGATTTATTCGGGCACAACAGCCATTGTATAAAAATGCGAAAGCCCCTATTGAGGCGCGTATTAACGATTTGTTGAAGCGAATGACCCCTGAAGAAAAAGCCGGTCAGTTAAACCAATTGAATGGTGGTATTTTTACCGGTCCCGCAGCCAATGATCCTGGCCAACAAGCCAAAATTTACATGACTCGCCAAGGGAAAGTGGGTTCATTTTTAAATGTAACCGGTGCTGAAGAAACCAGGGCAATGCAAAAAGTTGCGGTTGAAGAAAGTCGTTTAGGTATTCCGCTTTTATTTGCTTTTGATGTAATTCATGGTTATAAAACAATTTTTCCTATTCCTTTAGCAGAAGCCTGTAGTTGGGATGTTACTCAAATTGAAAAAGATGCTTCCATTGCAGCAAAAGAAGCTGCCGCAGCGGGTTTACATTGGGTATTTTCACCCATGTGTGATATTAGTAATGACCCCCGTTGGGGCCGTGTAATGGAAGGTGCAGGCGAGGATCCTTATTATGGTAGTGTGGTTGCAGCAGCCAGAGTAAAAGGTTTGCAAGGTAATTTAAACGATGCAGCGCATGTAATGGCTTGTGTAAAACATTTTGCAGCTTATGGTGCAGTGCAAGGTGGAAGAGAATATAATACAGTAGATGTTTCAAGAGTGGCTTTATGGAATAAATACCTTCCGCCTTATTATGCCGGTGTAAAGGCCGGTGCCGCAACTGTTATGAATGCGTTTAATATTGTAGATGGCGTTCCCGCAAGTGGTAATAAATATTTGGTGCATGATATTTTAGAAAAAAAATGGGGCTTTAAAGGTTTTGTAGTGAGCGACTGGAATTCGTTTGATGAAATGATTACACATGGTTATGCTGCCAATAGGAAAGATGCTGCTTACAAAGCATTAGCAGCAGGCAGTATGATGGACATGGAATCGAAAGTGGTTGTGGATTATTTACCGCAATTATTGAAAGAAGGGAAGATTACCATGCAACAGGTTGATGATGATGTGCGCAGGGTACTCTATTATAAATTTAAACTGGGTTTGTTTGATAATCCCTACAAATTTTCAGATGTAGCTCGTGAAAAAGCTACAGAATTCACTGCAGCACATAGAATGGAAGCACGAAAAGCTGCAGACGCGTCCATAGTATTGTTAAAAAATGAAAATAACGTATTACCCATTGACGCAAAAAGTAATACCGCTATTGCTTTAATAGGTTATTATGCCAAAAGCAAAGCTGATATGTTTGACTTTTGGATTGCGAATGGGAAAGCTGAAGATGCTGTAAGTGTTTTGGAGGGTATGAAAGAAAAATTTGCCAATAGTAACATAACATACAGCGATGGATATTTACCGGATGGCAGTTCGAATGATGCATTAATTGACAATGCTGTGGCTACTGCAAAAAATGCCAATGTGGTAATTGTTAATATTGGCCTTACCGGCAAGTTAGCGGGTGAAGATCGTTCATTGGCTAATCCTGCTATTAGTGAGGGTCAAGTAGCTTTATTAAAAGCTTTGCATGCAACCGGAAAGTCTATTGTTGCATTAGTTTCAGCCGGTAGGCCTTTGGTATTAACTGCTATTCAGCCATATGTTAATGCCATTGTTTATACTTGGATTTTAGGTACAGAAACCGGCCATGCAGTTGCCGATGTTGTGAGTGGTGATTACAATCCTTCCGGAAAAACAGTTATGAGTTTTCCTTATGCGGTTGGCCAAATTCCTGTTTACTATGATCATTTTAATACCGGCAGACCTTTACCCGATTCAGGCGACTTAAACTGGAAAAGCCGCTACAGAGATATTCCCAATGAACCATTATATCCCTTTGGTTTTGGTTTAAGTTATACCACTTTTCATTATGGCAACTTACAGCTTAGTTCAGCCAGTATGAAAAAAGGCTCACCTTTACAAGTAAAAGTTGAATTAACCAATACCGGTAGTAAACCAGGTTATGAAGTAGCACAATTGTATATTCGTCAAATGACTGCATCTATCGTTCAGCCGGTAAAAGCCTTAAAAGCTTTTCAGCGAGTATACTTACAACCTGGCGAGAAAAAAGTATTGAGCTTTACCATTACCGATAATGATTTAGCTTTTTATGACGGAGAAGGTAATGTGCATATTGAACCCGGTGCTTTTAAAGTGTTTGTCGGGGGCAACTCACGTGATGTGTTAGAAAAAGATTTTACACTTCAATAGTTACAATCAATAATATTTTGAGAAGGGGCACTATTTACTAACGGTGCCCCTTTTTTGTTGCTGTGATTTTATTAATGCACCAATGGCAATACCTATCCATATAATATTAACCATTACGGATGGGAAGGCATGGTGGTAAGATGAATTAATAATAAAGCAAAGGCCGCCAATTAAATTACTCCAAATATAAAGTGGTGCTTTGGCCGAAAGCTTTCCACTCATATTTAAATAATAGGAACCCAGTAATAGTAAAGCACCTATCCAACCAATTATTTCTACTAAAATTTGCATATTATTTTTCTTGATTTAATAAGGTTATCCTATTGCTTTGTTAAGGTCATCAATTAAATCTTTTTCATCTTCTATACCCACGCTTAAACGAATTAAAGAATCGGTTAATCCGTTTTTCAAACGTTCTTCTCTTGGAATGGAAGCATGAGTCATAGAAGCAGGATGATTGATTAAACTTTCAACACCACCTAAACTTTCGGCTAATGAAAATAAGTGGGTTGAAGAAAGTACCCTCTTAGCGTTTTCTACGCTATCATCTTTCAATGTAAAACTCATCATGCCGCCATAGCCGCGCATTTGCTTTTGAGCAACAGCATAACCGGGATGGTCTTCAAATCCGCACCAATATACATGGGCAACTTTGGGGTGATTACGTAAAAAATGTGCAATGGTAGCGCCGTTTTCACAATGGCGTTCCATGCGCACATGTAACGTTTTAATGCCACGTAATACCAAAAAGCAATCCATGGGGCCGGGAACTGCTCCACAAGACTTTTGTATAAAATATAATTGATCACGTAATGCATCATCATTCATTACCAAACAACCTTGTATAACATCGCTATGTCCGCTTAAATATTTAGTGGCAGAATGCATAACAATATCTGCACCTAACAACAATGGATTTTGTAAAAAAGGCGAAGCGAAGGTGTTATCTACACACAACAACACATTTGCTTTTTTGGCAATTGCTGCAATTGCTGCAATATCTGTAATGTTCATTAATGGATTGGTAGGTGTTTCGATCCAAATAAGTTTCGTTTTTGGTGAAATGGCGTTTTGCACATTTTGTGGAAGTGTTGTGTCCGTGAATTTAAAGTGTATGCCAAATTTTTCATACACTTTTGTAAATAAACGATAAGTGCCTCCATACATATCATTTGCTGCAATTACTTCATCACCGGGTTGCAATAATTTTAATACAGCATCCGTAGCAGCTACACCACTGCTGAAAGCCAATGCATATTTACCTTGCTCAATGGCGGCTAACGCACTTTCTAATGCAAAACGGGTAGGGTTTTGGCTACGTGCATATTCATAACCTTTATGTACACCGGGTGCTTGTTGAACGAAGGTAGAGGTTTGATAAATCGGTGTCATTATTGCACCGGTTGAAGGATCGGGTTCTGCTCCCGCATGTATCATTAAAGTTGCTAATTCCATAAAAATGCATTTGTTGTTGAAAAAATAGATGCTAAATAATTAGCTATTCAACAAAGATGCAAAAGTTTAAGGAATGCCTTGCCAAAAATCAATAAAAAAGCCTTAACGATAGGTCGCTAAGGCAGTAGCAAAATTTTTTTAAAATTATTGCTTAAGGTACAATGCTAATGGGCATAGTGGCTTTTACATCGTCCCATTCTATAATTAAATTAGCATTGCCTCCTTTGGCATCTTCAAAATAAATAGTAAAGTTTTCAATGGGACTGGTTAGTTTTTCAACCGGTATAGTGGTGCGCAAAACATCCTTTTTGATATCATATGTATAATTGCCCCAAGTATAATTGTCTTTATTTAAAATTAAGGTCCATTTATCCGCTTCAGGTATGCAATACAGGGTATATCTTCCTTTTGGTACCACTTTTCCGCCTATTTTTACATTTTTAAAAAACTCCACCTCAGTAGCCTCATTAGCACCTAAGCGCCACATTTCGCCATATTTTACAATGCCATTAAAAATAGTACGATTATTTTTTTGTGGACGACTATAGATAATTCTTGCAATCGGTAAAACTTTTACCTTACCATTCATTTTAAGCAGCGGGTAATTGTCGGGCCAATAGCTCATGTCCATTGGACTTTTATCTAATTCTGTAGGTTTTTGTTGTGCCATAATTGGCAGCGATAATAATAAACAGGTGCATACAACAAGTAGCTTGTTCATACTTATTTGTTTTTGATGTGTGGTTGAATAATGCCTTATTAACGCAGATATGCAGGGTTGGTTCAAATTAATTTTGAAGTAATTATGGCATATTGCTAATAAAGCGTTACAAATATAAATTGAATTAAGTTTCCTGTAAAAGAATAGCCATTTGTTTGGAAGCAAATTGAATAACATCCGGAAAGAAGAGCCGATAAGCATCTTCGAAAAAATAATAATTTTCTTCAACCACCGGTAATAGTGTAATATCTGCTGATAAATATTGAGCCCTATGAATCATTCCTTCAAAAGTTCTGGCAATACCCTGCGAATAGCGGTATTGCAATAGCCAGTTTTGGGTTTGCATATGCTGAAAGGCTATGTTAAATTTTTCCGGAAAATAAGGTTGATATAATTGTAAGGTATCATATACCGAAAAACTAAATTGCTGTAATGCTTCTTCGGCAGGAAAGATTTGTTTATCGTTGGCTAAAAAGTAATCATATACCACATCTAAAAATGCGCCGGCATATAATCCCACTTGAGGCTTTAGTAATTGTTTGGCAGCAATAGTGGCCGGATGTTCATCTGTATATTGATCAATAAGTCTATGCAATACAATCCCTTTTTGTATAAGGGGTGGAAATTTATTTTTATTGTTGTTACCCTTCACAAAATCGCTCATCATATTGCCGGCCAATATGTCATTATGGCCAAATGATAAATATGCATGTGCCAAAAAATTCATTCTAATAAAGATACAGTATTTGGCTTTGCGAAATATATATAATGAAAATATTATATGTTATGATTTGGATGATTGTAATTTTTCCGGGTTTTGTTCAAACCACTCGGTATCCAAATTTTTCTTTTTCACTTCATTTATGGCTGTTTTTTGCCACTGAATGGCTTCTTCATGCTTTCCTAACTTATATAAAATTTTGGCTTGTGTATGGGCATTGTCGGCATTTAAATTGGCTCGTATAGATTTTGAATTCCATTCTAATGCCTTGTTGAGGTAGGTAACATCATTTGTCATTTCATACAACTGTTTAGCACCTTTATGTAATTCACCGGCAATGCGTATTCCGTTGGGTGAAATAATGGTAGTTCGTTTTATGAAATAATTTCCATTTCCTGTTGGATTTTGGATATTCATTTTTTTTAATTGTTTCATGAATGCATCATTGTTATGTGCTGCATAAATTGAATCCGCTGTATGAACGGAATCAATTAGTGTTGCAGGGAAATACCTGTCATAATAGCGCAATGCTTTTTGCATGAATTGTGTAGTATCGCCAATGCCATAGTAATATTGAAGCAAAGCGGCATCAAATTGCTGATTCCCCTCATCCTTGTTGTTATAAGTATTCGCAATAAACTGTGCTGCTTCTACTGCATAAACAAAATTGGTATCGGCAATTGCCCTGTTCAGCGACTTTGTTAAAATTCTGCTATTAATGGACATTCTTAATGACAATGGCAGTTGATACCAGCTTTCGCTAAACAATCGAGTATCTTTTCTTAAGTATTTAAATAATGTTGATGATACAGTAGGTGCCGCTTTGGCTAAGGTTTGTATGAATGTGGTAGAATGAACAAAATCAGCAGGAATAGTTTCAACAATCCTATTCAATAAGGAATTACCCGGCTCTATATTAAAATCTAATAGGGTTTTTAATAAGTTATATGCGTTATAAAAATTTTTATTGTTTAAGTTGTAAGCTTGTAGTTGTTGATGCAATAATGAGCCACCATGCATCTCTTTATTCTTAATGCTATAACTAAAGTTGGTGTAATAGTTAGGGTGGTTTCTTGCATCGGCATCAACTGCTAAAATATTCCCTTTCGTATCTGTTATAATCATTCCAAAAAATGTTTCAGGAAAGTAATAAACACTTGTGTCCGGCTGAATTTCGAAAGGTATTGTAGTGGTTGTGTAAAAAATATATTCGTGTTTCAAAATATATTGAATACTCTCGTCACTATTTAAAGCGGTTTTTGCTAATGCATTACATAATTGGCAGTTGTTGGATTGAACATACATCCAAATATTTTTATTTTCATTGCCCGCTTTTGTTAAAATAGTTTTAAATGTATTGCTTTCTTGGTTAAAAGCTAATGATGAGCAAAAACTGAAAAGGGTAAATAAAACTATTGTTTGAATACGCATAGCAGCAGGATTTTTTTTCAATATAATATTTATTTTGATATTCAAAAAAATATCTGTTTGAATTTCGTTTAAAGTCGCAATAATAAATTAATGTTGAATTAATATGCTGGAGCTTTCAAAATCGGATATTCGCATTGATCTATATAATATCTTCAATTTTATATGCCTGAAACTGCTATTATTATTGGTGCCGGCCCCGCAGGTTTAACTGCGGCTTATGAATTGGTTACCAAAACCAACATTCAACCTATTATATTAGAACAATCGGGTGACATGGGTGGTATCTCAAAAACAGTTGTTTATAAAGGCAATAGAATGGATATTGGCGGCCATCGTTTTTTTTCCAAGTCAGATGTGGTAATGCAATGGTGGCAGCAAATTTTGCCTATTCAAGGGGTAGGATCAAATGAAGTTATTCCAAATGAAATTACTTATCACCGAAAGAAAACAACGGTTGCTTTTTCGGCCAACGGTCCCAATCCTGATCAAACAGACAGGGTAATGTTAATTAGAAAACGGGTTTCTAGAATTTTTTATCTAAGAAAATTTTTCGATTATCCCATTTCTCTTAGCTTTCATACGCTTCAAAATTTAGGTGTTGTTCGGGTAATTAAAATTGGTATTAGTTATGTTGCTATTCGATTGTTTCCTTTAAAAAAAGTAACAACGTTAGAAGAATTTTTTATCAATCGTTTTGGGCGTGAATTGTATAAAACTTTTTTTAAAGATTATACTGAAAAAGTTTGGGGTATGCCTTGCAATGCCATTGCTGCTGATTGGGGAGCGCAACGCATAAAAGAATTATCCGTTTCTAAAGCAATAATGCATGCTATTAAATCAGTATTTAAAAAGTCAAATTCTATTCAACAAAAAGAAGTAGTTACTTCCTTAATTGAACAATTTATGTACCCTAAGTTGGGGCCGGGACAAATGTGGGAAACTGTTGCATCTATTATTCGCGAAAAAGGTGGAATCATTATTACAAATGCCAAAGTAAATTCTGTAAATGTTCAAAATAATGCTATTCAATCTGTTTCATACATAGATACCTTGAATGGTGATATCCATTCAGTATCCGGTAATTATTTTTTTTCTACTATGCCGGTAAAGGAACTTATTGCTGCTATGGGTAATATAGTTCCTATAAACATTCAAAATATTAGTAACGGCTTACAGTATCGTGATTTTATAACAGTGGGTTTACTTTTAAATAAATTAGCAATTACGAATACTTCAAATAGCACATTACACAATAATCTTGTCCCGGATAATTGGATTTATATTCAAGAACGAGATGTAAAAATTGGCAGGTTGCAAATATTCAATAACTGGTCGCCTTATCTTGTTGCTGACCCAAATAAGGTTTGGATAGGCTTAGAGTATTTTTGTAATGAAGGTGATGCATTATGGCAGATGGATGATAAAACTTTTATTCAATTTGCTATTAATGAACTAAATAGTATTGGCATTATTGATAAGCAGGATGTGATTGATAGTACACTTATTCGAATGCTCAAAACTTATCCTGCTTATTTCGGCACTTATCATCAATTTAACGTCATTCGTCAGTTTACCGATAGCTTTACCAATTTATTTTTAATTGGCCGCAATGGTATGCATAAATACAATAATCAAGATCATTCTATGTTAACAGCTATCGCAGCTGTTAATAATATTATACACGGCATTACTTCTAAAGACAATATTTGGGCTATTAATACGGAAGAAGATTATCATGAAAAATAAAAGTGAGTTACTTTTTTTAAATGACATTTCTTTTAAATGTTAACTTTTTTCATAAGTGTATACTCATAAAGGATGATAACTGCTGGTTTTTAGAATTTTATTTTCCATTCATCCAACTTGTTATCATTTTATTTACACTTTCATCACACATTCGTGATGCTAGTTATTCAAAAAAAATATTTTCTGTAATACTTGTCTGTATTGCATTTCATTCAATCTTTTTAAAAATATCAGAAAGGTTTTTTCTACCGTTCATACAAAACGAATAAACATTCCTGTAACCAATCACAAACAACTACGTTCCATTTTAAACACTAGGTAGTTTTGCCTTGTGAAAAAAACATTTTAAAACCTTCAATTTATTTACAATGAAAAAAATTTTATTTCTGGCATTCATTACAGTATCTGTTGCAGCTACTGCCGCCACCGATCCTTCTTCTGATGTAAGCTTTACTGTACTAAATAAGTTTACAGCAAAATTTTTAAAAGCTGAAAATGTTGATTGGAAAGTTACTTCTCAATTCATTAAAGCCAAGTTTACTTTAAATGGTAAAGAAATGAATGCCTTCTACGACAGTTATGGTGATTTAACTGCAGTAACTACTAAAATGGATTATAGCAAATTGCCAGAACGTGCTATTAAGGCTATTAGTTTAAAGTATCCTTTTCCTCCTTATCAACTAACCGATTGTATAGAGTATAGAAATGCAGAAAATGAAGTTTCTTATTATGTATCATTATTAACTGAGCAAGAAACTATTGTGCTACAAATTTCACCTGCAGGGAATGTAAGTGAATTTAAACGTATACGTAATTAATACAGTAACAAAAAAATATTCAGTCAACAGTACTTATAAAATATTGCTTGGCTGAATATTTTTAAATTGTTGCATAGTTATAAACTCCCCATGTTTTTGAAGTGTTCTGATAAATGTATGCAATTTATCTTCTAATTTCTTACCTGCGTGCCTTTTGGTATAAGCAGGAATGGGATAGCTTGAAATATCCGTAAACTCCCAGGGATGTAAGTATAAACTTACGTATCCATCTTTCTGTAGTGTTTGCAAAGTAAATTGGGTAAATAACCATAGTGGCATATTTTTAAATGCCAACCAAAACAAAGGAATACGAAAGTGTGGTGTTACCGATGCAGGTATACGTACAATACTTTCTTCCTGATATAGCGTACGAGGTAAATGTCGGTTATTGTATCTGCCGGGTATCCAAGTAGGGTTGATGGATGCATCATATTCGTATCCTGCTGCTTTTACTGCTTTTATATTTACTTGTTGCATTCTGGGCATGCGTAACCCGGTTACTCGTTGCTTGCTAATGGCTTCAAGGGTGTTTTTTGAATTGAGCAAATCGGCTTCCTCAAATTGGCTATGATAATAGGTGTGCGATGCTATTTCGTGCTTTTGTGCCAATAGGCTAATTTGTTCTTTATGGTGAATGGCATAGTTAGCAGTAGTAAATAACGTGCAAGCTATATTGTGTTGTTGTAAAGTATTTTGCATAATAGTGGTGCCACTGTAACCCACCTGCATTTGTTCTTCCATACTCATGTTATGTCCATATTCCAATGGCAAATCAAACTCTTCTACATCAAAGCTTAGTAATATGTAATTCCCTTTTCTCATTGTTTAGATAAGTGGGTATTTAGTTTTTGTTCTGAAATCTTCAAAAATTGTTGTTGCGAAATTTGCACAATTAGTATTATCCAAACAATAACATTCGGTAAAGCTTTTATGGCATAAGGTCTTGCAATACTTTCACGAAACCAAGGTGTTAATAAATCCGAATAAGAAAAACTGGTAATTATAAAAGTAAAAACAAAAAAAATAGTAGTACTTAATTGTTTAGGTTGTAGCCAATACCATAAGCAAACCGCCGGAAATGCAATAATGTAAGTGGGCGATTCGGAACCGGTACTAAATATAACCGTAAATAATAGTACTGAACATAAAAGATACAATGCAAATCGTAAGTTGTTAAAATTTTTAAATTGCAAATATTGCGATAAGAATAACAATACAGCCGGACCTAATACCCATATGTCTTTTAAGTAATTAATTTTAAAAATCCTTCTCAATATTCCCATCGCAGAAATATCCTGATAATCATTTTGAATATCTAAACGAATATTTTTAGCCGATTTAGCTGATAATGCGTAAAACCAATCCATATAGCTTTGAGCAATAAACTTAAAGGGAGCAATTAAAACAGGTGCAATAAAAAATAAAATTGACCAAATAATAGTCCATTTTATAAAATGAATTTTTCGCCTGCTAAGAAAGAAAAAAGCAAACCCTACAACGCCATATAATTTAATAAAAGTGGCAATTAATATGAAAAAAAGGCCCCATTTATCTTTTCCTTCCCAAATGTAACAAAACCCTAAAATAATACAAGCTGCAATAAACGCATTGCTTTGTACCCATGAGGAAGCATTCATCATTTCAACGGATGCAAATACCAAAATAAAATTTTGACCCTCTTTTTGAATAGGTAATTTTCTTATAGCCCAAAATAACATTGCTGTATTAAATAATACCCATGCAATTGCACCCATGTTTTTAGGTAATACTGCAAATGGAGCAATTATAATACTAAAAAATGGCCCATATAAATTTACATCATCATAAGTTTGAGGATATTCTAAGTATAAATTGGCTTGTTGATGTGTATGGAAAAACACATATCGAAAAATTTGGAAGTTATTAAACCTGTCGTGGCCAATAACTTGTATAATTGTAGTAGCTAATGACAATCCAAACCAAATAATAATCGCTACTCTGTTGCTTTTAAGTTGGTTATATAATTGAAATAGGAATGATTGCTGTTGTTTTTGCGAGCTACTTTCCATTGCTACTGAATATTTGTTTCATCAATAATATATTTAGGTCTTTGTTTATTTTGCATAAATAATTTGCCCAAATAAATACCCATTATACCTAAAATCATTAATTGCAATCCTCCAAAAAAAACAATGGTAACAATGGTAGATGCCCAACCTGATATGGCTTTACCATATAATAAACTGTATAGTACATAAGGTAAGTAACAAACGGAAAGAGCTGAAAAACTGAAACCTAAATAAATGGCAATATTTAAAGGCTTTACACTAAATGAAGTAAGTCCTTGTAAAGCTAAACGTACCAAGGACTTATGATTATATTTAGTCTCACCGGTAGCACGAGCATTTGGTTTGTAAGGTATGCCAATTTGTTGAAAGCCTACCCATTTTACTAAACCTCTGAAAAAAGGTCTGTCTTCATGCAAATTATTTAAAATGGCCACTACTTTTTTATCAAGCAATCGGTAATCTGCAATGCCATCTTCTAATTCAACATCCGATAAATGATTGATAAGTCTATAAAAAAATGTAGAAGAAAGTTGATTTATTTTCGCAGTATGCTCATTCTTATCTTCTCTGTATGTGTACACAACGGCATTGCCTTGCTGCCATAAATCAATTAGCTTTGGAATTAACTCAGGTGGATGTTGCATATCTGCATCCATTGTTATTACGGCATCACCTTTTGCAAAATCAAATCCCGCCAACAAGGCATTGTCTTTTCCAAAGTTTCTTGAAAATGAAATGTATTTAATGTGGTTGTTTTCGGAAGTTACTGTTTTTAAAGCTTGTAAACTATTATCAGAACTGCCATCATTCACAAATAGTATTTCATAGTCATAGGGTATGGCATTAAAAATGCTAGCAATGCTATTGCTAATAATGGGAATATTCCATTCCTCATTAAAAACAGGGATTACAACGCTTATCAGCATATTCATGTAGGGTAAAGGCATTCAAATGTATAAGTTTTTATAACACCTTACAAAACAAGCTAAATATTAACCGTTAAAACCGTTCAAAAAATTTATTTTTGCCCCCTTAAAATAGCAAAGTATGCAAAAAGGTCCTGTTTCTCAATTTATACAGCATCATTACCGTCACTTTAATGCTGCCGCTTTAATGGATGCTGCAAAAGCTTATGAAGCCCACATGCTGGAAGGGGGCAAAATGATGATTACACTGGCCGGAGCCATGAGTACAGCTGAATTAGGTATTTCATTGGCCGAAATGATTCGGCAGGATAAAGTGCAAATTATTAGCTGCACCGGCGCTAATTTAGAGGAAGATATCATGAATCTAGTGGCACACAGTCATTACAAACGGGTACCCAATTACCGAGATTTAAGCCCTCAAGAAGAATGGGATTTACTTGAAAACCATTACAACCGCGTTACAGATACCTGTATTCCTGAAGAAGAAGCATTTCGTCGTTTACAACAACACATTTTCAAAATATGGAAGGATGCCGAAAATAAAGGAGAACGCTATTTCCCACACGAGTATATGTATAAAATGTTACTCAGTGGTGTGTTAGAGCAGTATTATGAAATTGATTCTAAAAACAGTTGGATGTTAGCTGCAGCACAAAAAAATATTCCCATTGTAGTACCAGGCTGGGAAGATAGCACCATGGGCAACATTTTTGCCAGTTATGTGATTAAAGGCGAGCTACAAGCTGCTACCATGAAAACAGGTATTGAATACATGGTAGAATTAAGTAAATGGTATAGAGAGAATAGCAGCGGTAAAGGGGTAGGGTTCTTTCAAATAGGCGGTGGCATTGCCGGCGATTTTCCTATTTGTGTAGTACCCATGATGTACCAAGATTTAGAGTGGCACGATGTTCCATTCTGGAGTTACTTCTGCCAAATCAGCGATTCAACAACTTCATACGGATCTTATTCCGGTGCTGTTCCCAACGAAAAAATTACATGGGGAAAATTAGATATACATACGCCCAAGTTTATTGTTGAAAGTGATGCAACCATTGTAGCGCCATTAATGTTTGCATGGATATTGGGCTGGTAATTTTTTAGGTAGTCGGCAGTATTGCTACTATTGTACTTTCGTTGCGTCGCACACTTGTACTGCAACCATACTATTCAACTAAGGCAGTATACTAAAATGGGGGCTTACAATTACTAGAATTCCTCCATAGCTTAAGTTGTTTCATTAAAACAGCAGCTACATGCTATTTTTGGGTATTAAATATTTCTATTACTACGATTCAGTTTTATAATCCATATTCCCTAATTAACAAACCCCATACCAAACGGTATGGGGTTGTTGTATATAGCAAAACAAAACTAATTAACGGGCATTGGGCATATTCAAGGGTTTGTCGCGTAACAACATATTGCTACGATTGGCCATTTCCCATGCGGTATAAAATATCATTTGTGCTCTTTTGCTCATCAAATCAAAATTAATTTTATCAACAGTATCGGTTGGCTTATGATAATCGGCCAACAACATACCATCGTAAAAGAATAAAATAGGTACCCCTTTTTTCGCAAAATTATAGTGGTCGCTACGGTAGTAAATACGATTAGGATCTTGTGGATCATCATACTTATAATCTAAATTCAGGCCGACATATTTTTTATTGGCAGCTTCATTAATAATGGGTAATTCGCTGCTTAATTTGTCGTGACCTATTACATAAACATAATTTAAGGTGTCATCACTTTTGCGTTCGGTATCTATACGGCCAATCATATCGGTGTTTAAGTCAACGGAAGTTTTGTCCAAAGGAAAGATGGGATGTTCAGAATAATATTCACTGCCCCATAAGCCTTTCTCTTCCCCACTCACTGTCATGAAAACAATGGTACGGTGGGGTTTATACCCTTTTTTGGCAGCAGCACTAAAGGCTTCAGCCATTTGTAATACTGCTGTTGTGCCTGAGCCATCATCATCGGCACCATAATATATTTTACCGTCGTGCTTACCTAAGTGGTCGTAGTGTGCAGTTAAAAATACATATTCATCTTTTTTATCAGTACCCGGTAAAATAGCAATTACATTGCTGCTTTGTAGTTCATTGGTTTTTTTGTGCATGGCTATTTGTACATCGGCTGTATAGGTACCCGGATTAATTGCCGATAAATCATTCCAATTTAAAGGGGCTGTTCTTCCTAATAATGCAGAGGCCATTGCTGTAGAAATAGTAGCATTGATAAAGGGTTTTCCTTCATTGGCTTTTAAGTACATATTACCCATTTTTGAAACAGGCTTTTCTTTTGGGTATTCTTTTGATACCAACAAAATACCTGCTGCCCCTAAGCGGCGAGCAGCCATTACTTTTGCATACATACCAAAAGGATTAAAGCGGTTGTTGGGTGCATTAATTTTTTCCATTAAATCTTTGGGTGCTCCTTCCAATACTACTACCAATTTACCGGCAACATCTAAACCTTTATATTGATTAATGCCAGCTTTTTCATCAACAATACCATAGCCGGCAAATACTACTTGTTGGTAATTAAATTGGCCATCTTGTAGTGCATTGATAGAAAAATTATAATCTTTATCCCAGCTATAGCTTACACCATTAATGCGGAATTGTTCACCGGTTAATTCGTCCTGATAAACGGGGTAGTATTGCTGATAGCTGTTGCCATTGCCGGGCTTTAAACCGAATTTTTTAAATTCGCTTTCAATATAAGCGGCGGCTTTTTTTTGACCGGGAGTAGCGGTTTCGCGGCCTTCCATTTCATCACTGGCTAAAATGGTTAATTTCTCTTTTAAAGCTGTGGGCGTAATAAGCTGTGCAAATTTTTGGGCAGCATCTTCGCCGGTCTGCGCCTGTAATTGCCATGTGGCAAACAACACAGCCACGAGTAACATTTTCTTCCTCATGTGTAATTGGTTTTAGTAATACAAATTAAAACATTCATGTACGTGAAAGTTGGCAGACTAATGTACGGCCAACTTACCTATAAAGGTTTCGAAATTACGAAGCGATTAACTGAAATTAGGAAAGAATTACACTAATGGTAGAACTGTTATTTTTTATCCCCATTCTTCTTTTTCGCGTTTTTGTTCTTGTTTATATACTTTGGCGGCTACCAAAATACTTAATTCATAAAGCGACATAAGGGGTACAAATACAATCATCATACTCATCCAGTCAGGACTTGGTGTAATGAATGCGGCAATGGTTAGCAAAATTACAATGGCATATCGCCTGCTGCGGCGCATAAACATGGGGGTTAATAAGCCAATACGGGTAAGTACAAAAGTAATTACCGGTAATTCAAATGCCAGCCCACAGCCTAATATGATATTGGTTAAATTTTCTAAATAATCAGTTAATGTAGGCCGGGTTTCTAACATTGATAGGGTACCTAATTTGAAATTTGCTAAAAAATTAAATGTATAGGGACCTAGTAAAAAGAATCCAAAAGCAGCACCTAAAAAGAAGAAAAAGGACACCCAGAAAATGGCAAATCGGGTATTTTTGAGTTCTTTGGGGGTTAATGCGGGTTTAATGAAACGCCATAGTTCCCAAAATACGTAGGGGGCCGATACTATAGCACCCATTGTAAAAGCAAGCGTAATACTTCCTAAAAACTGACCGCCAAAACTAGTGGTTTGCATGTTTACCTGAACCGGTGGAAGTGTTAAACCATCGCCCATGCCTAACCAGTGGCTAACTTTATACAAAACCCGGTAGGTAATGAAGTTAGGGTTAATTGGACCGGTTATAATATTGTCGAATACCCAGTTGCGGTAAATAAAAATTACAATACTACTAATGAATATAACCAATACGCTACGGATAATATGCATTCTTAAAGCATCCAAATGATCTATAAAGGTCATTTCTGCAGTTTCCGTATTTTCTTTTTTTCTGCGAAATTTTGCCATTGCTGGTGTTTATACATTCAATTTGCGCAAAGTTAAAGGGATGAAGGCAGCAAAAACGCAAAAATCTCTATTTAACAAATTAAGGCCGGTAAAGGCGTTCATTTGCGACCTAATTTATTCTAGTATTTTTAATTTTACCATATCAATGCGGGTTTCACTCACATTCAGCACATCAAATTGGTAGGGGCCTATAATAATTCTTTCCTTGGGTTTAGGAATGGTGCTATGCTTATTAATAATAAAACCACTTAATGTTTCTGATTCTTCATCATTAAATTCTAAATGATATTTTTCATTTAAATAATCTAATTCCAAACGCCCGCTTAATAAATATTCTTTTTCCGCTATTTGTTTTTCAACCAATTCTTCTGTGTCGTATTCATCTTTTATTTCACCAAAAATTTCTTCTAACACATCTTCTAATGTTACTATTCCTGCTGTACCGCCAAATTCATCCACCACCCATGCAATTGTTTTGCGTTCTTTCGAAAATTTACTAATGAGGTCAGTAGCACTCATGGTTTCCGGTACGGTGGGTATAGGCAATAAAATATCTTTGATGGAAGTGGGTTTTTTAAATAAATCTAACTGGTGTATATAACCTAAAATATTATCAATGGAATCTTCATACACAATTAGTTTACTCAATTTGGTTTGAATATATTTTTCTCTCACTTCTTCCATAGGGGTATTTATTTCTACTGCTTCAATTTCAGTTCTGGGCACTAAACACTGGCGAATTTTTACCATGGGTAAGCTCAATGCATTTTCAAATAATTCATTATTTACTTCTGCATTTTCTTCATCATTGTCTTTATTTTGTTGATAAAGATGTTCTAAATCTACTTTACTAAAAACTTCACTTTTGTCTTTTATAGGAACATTAAAAATGTATTTTAAAATCCATTGTGAAATACCTACAAAAAATAATGCTAATGGCTGAAAAATGTTATGAAAGAATTTGGCCAGTGGGGCAAATACTATTAATAAACTATCATTTCGGGCTCTGAAAATGGCTTTGGGAATAAACTCGCCAAATATTAAAACAATTAATGTGGAAAGCAAAGTGTTGAAAACTAGTTTTAGATAACTGTTCTCAATATCGAAGAAGCGTTTAAAAAAATTCCAGATACTAGAGTTTAGCAATTCATCGAATAACAAACCATAGGCAACTAAAAATAAATTGGTGCCAATTAAGCAGGTGCCAATAAATTGTGTGGGCTTTTCTAAAAACTTAGCTACTATAATTCCCCCGTTCCTTCCTTGCTTCTTTTTTAATTCAATGCTTAAGCGATTGGCACTTAAAAAGGCAATTTCATAACCTGCAAAATAGCCAATGAATAAAAGCGTAACAATTAACCAAATAAACGTGTACAATTCATTCATACCCAACGAAAATAATAAATATTGGGCATATTTGTTCAGTTAAAACTGCAATACAGTTTCCTTTTTAATGGTAAGTTTAGAGTAAATTTTTTATTTTAATGTTGAATACCCAATAGTTCAACTGTAAAGACAAGTGTAGCACCGGGCCCAATTTTATCGCCTGCTCCGCGGTTACCATAGGCTAAGTCAGAAGGTAAATAAATTTTCCATTTACTGCCTACCGTCATTAATTGTAAAGCTTCCTGCCAACCTTTTATCACACCATTTAAAGGAAATGTTGCAGGCTCACCTCTATCAACTGAACTATCAAATACAGTTCCATCAATAAGGGTTCCATGATAATGGCAGGTAACTTTATCGTTCAAAGTGGGTTTAGTAGTATCGGTACCTGCTTTTAAAACTTCATATTGTAAGCCATCAGGCAAGGTAACTACACCTGGGCGTTTGCCATTGGCTTCTAAAAATTTTTTTCCTGCAGCAATATTTTCCTGTGTTTTCAATTCCTGCATTTTGGCTGCATAAGCGGTAATGATATTCATTACTTGTGCATCCGTTAATGCTACTTTTTGCTTTTGGGTAATTTCTTTTAATCCTTTTACAAACAATTCCGTGTTGATGTTTGAAAGATTTTGCGCTACTAATGATTGGCCAACACTAATACCCAACGCATAGCTTGCAGAATCTTTTTCGGTTTTCAATAATTGTGGTGCATGTGTTGGTGTTGGTTTAGCAGTAGTGTGTGTAGTAGTAGTTTTTTTAGTTTGTGCTTGTAAGCTAATAACTGCTAACAGTAGAGTTAAAGAAAGAAATAATTTATTCATATACAGCAAAATGGTTAATAGTAGAAAATGATTATTTAATTGTTTAATGTTTTTATTTGATGCACAATGATAAGTAAGAAATTTGAATTAGGCTTTAAAATAGGTGTCTGTATTGTTAAAAATTCTCTGTAATTATTCATTTTTAGCCGATGCCAATAATTGTTCAATGGCAGTGGCGGCTTTATTAAACTCAAACCCTTTTAAAGTTGATTGCATTTGTTGTTGTATTTGTTGATTGCATAAATTTCCAATACTGCCTTCGTGTGTGTGATGCAAGTTGGTACTATAGGTGAAATTACCTGATTCTATTTGTAAACCAATTTGTTTGTATGCATCGCGAAAGGGGATACCTTGCAATACCAGTTTATTCACTTCTTCTACGCTAAACAGATAACGATATTTTTCATCTTGAATAATATTTTCTTTTATTTCAATGTTTTCTAACATTAAACCTGCCATTTCTAAACACTGGCGAAGTGTGGTAAAAGCAGGAAATAAATGTTCTTTTAATAACTGTAAATCGCGGTGATAGCCAGATGGTAAATTGGTGGTTTGTAACATTATTTCATTGGGCAATGCTTTTATGCGATTGCAATGTGAACGAATTAATTCAAATACATCAGGGTTTTTTTTGTGCGGCATAATACTGCTGCCGGTTGTTAATTGCGCAGGAAAAGAAACAAAGCTAAAATTTTGATTTAGGTATAAGCACATATCCATACTCAACTTTGCTAAAGTATCGGCAACATTGGCCAATGCTTGTGCAGTAATACGTTCTGCCTTACCCCGCCCCATTTGTGCATATACTACATTATAATTTAAATCATCAAAACCCAATAACTGTGTGGTAAGTGTTCTATTAATAGGGAAAGATGAGCCATAACCGGCAGCACTGCCTAATGGGTTTTTATTGACAACTTTATAAGCAGCTTGTAAGGTAATACAATCGTCAACCAAACTTTCGGCATAAGCACCAAACCAAAGCCCAAAAGAAGAAGGCATGGCTAATTGCAAATGGGTATAGCCGGGTAATAAATAATTTTTGTATTGTTCACTTAGTTGCTGTAACAGGTTGAAAAACTTTTCAATGGCATAGGTGGTTTGTGTTATTTCGTGACGCAAAAAAAGTTTAATATCAACCAATACCTGATCGTTTCTACTTCTGGCACTATGAATTTTTTTACCTATATCACCTAACTTCTCCGTTAATAATAATTCTATTTGTGAATGAATGTCTTCTACGTCATCGGCTAAATGAAATTCTCCGTTACTAATTTTATGATAAATGTGGTATAATTCTTTTTTCAATAACACAGCTTCATTTTGTTCCAAAAGGTTTACTGAAGCCAACATGGTAATATGTGCCAATGAGCCTAACACATCAAATGGGGCTAAGTAAAGGTCCATTTGGCGGTCGTTGCCAACAGTAAACTGTTCAACTTCCTTTAATGCATCGCTATTTTTTTGCCAAAGTTTCATAGTTTAAATATTCGGAAGGTGATGAATGATTTTTAGGAAGGGTTGGGTAATAAAATTTTATTGAGTAATTCAATGTATAATGCTATGCCGTTAGTAATTTCATCTATATATACAAATTCATCAGCACTATGGCTTCTGGCACTATCACCCGGGCCCATTTTTAAAGCAGGGAAGGGCATTAATGCTTTATCGCTGGTAGTAGGTGAGCCGTAGCTTTTTCTTCCCAAACTAGTTCCGGCTTGTATTAATGGATGGTTGGTGGCAATACCGGTAGATCGTAAACGACAACTGCGTGGTTGAAATTGGCTTTGAATGTTTTGCTGAATAGTCGATAAAATTTCTTCGAATGTGTACAATTCATTTACTCGAATGTCAACCACAAAATGGCATTGTGCCGGAACAACATTGTGTTGTTTATTATCGGTATGTATAACGGTAACACTCATTTTAACCGGCCCTAGTAAGTTGCTTACTTTAGGGAATTGGTATTGCGAAAACCAGGCAATATCTTTCATTGCCTTTAAAATGGCATTGTCGCCTTCTTCCCTGGCTGCGTGGCCTGGTTTTCCTTGAGCCGTGCAATCAATTACCAACAAGCCTTTTTCTGCAATAGCCATATCCATTAATGTAGGTTCTCCCACTATTGCGCAATCTATTTTAGGTAGCCGGGGTAATAAAATTTCAACACCATTACTACCTGATATTTCCTCTTCGGCAGTGGCGGCAATAATTAAATTGTAAGCCAAGTTGGGTTGTTCGTAAAAATGTAAGAAGGTAGCTATTAATGAAACCAAGCATCCACCGGCATCATTGCTTCCTAATCCGTATAATTTTCCATCTTTAACAATAGGTTCAAATGGTGGTAATGTATAAGCTTTATTGGGCTTTACAGTATCGTGGTGCGAGTTGAGTAGAATGGTGGGCTTTTCCGGATTGAAATACTTATTTTTTGCCCACACATTATTTAAGTATTGATGCGTGCTAACACCTTTACTGTCCAGAAATGTTTGAATAATTTCTGCCGTCTCTTCTTCCTCTTTACTAAAAGAAGGTGTAGCAATTAGCTTTTTTAATAAGTTAATGGCATCGTTTGATAAATTTGTTACCGTTGTTTCCTTTTGGTTGGTGTGCATAAAGAATTTTTTTAGTTGCCCGAAACCAGGGTTGTACCTGCCTTCCCTTGTAACAAATCGGGTAAAACGTTTGCTTGGCCAATAATTACACGCTGTACTCCTTTTTGTAATGCAGCAAATGCATTTTCTAGTTTAGGCAGCATGCCATCTGCAATAATTCTCTGTGCTTTTAATTGTGCAAATTGTTGTAATGTAATAGTATTAATTACCGATGCTTCATTATTTACATCCATTAATACTCCGGCTTTTTCAAATGAATACAGCAAAGTTACTGCATAATGTGCAGCTAATGAAGTTGCTAAAACCGAAGCAATCGTATCGGCATTGGTATTTAATAATTGTCCTTGTAAGTTATGCGTTATAGGGGCAATAACGAGTGTGTAGCTATTATTCAATAACTGCTGAATCAATGAAATATTTACACCATCCACATCGCCTACATAACCATAGTTAATGGTAGGGTGTACGCGTTGGTGCGCTTGTATTAAATTGCCGTCTGCGCCTGATAGTCCAACGGCATTGCATTGCTGTTGTTGTAATTGTGCAACAATATTTTTATTAATGTAACCGGCATATACCATGGTTACAATTTTTAAAGTTTCCGCATCGGTAATTCTGCGGCCATCTACTAGTTGTTGTGGTATTTGTAGTTGTGTTGCCATTTTAGTGGCCAGTTTTCCACCTCCATGTACCAATATTTTTTTACCCGGAATTGTTGCAAACAGCTGCAAGAACTGCTGCAATTGGCTATCATTATCAATAATATTGCCACCCACTTTTACTATGGTTAAATTTTCCATTAGCTTTTCTTCATGGTTTTAATAATATTGGCCAGTACAGCCTGTGCAGCCCAAACGCGGTTACCGGCTTCGGTAGTAATAAGGCTATTAGGGCCATCTAAAATTTCATCACTCAATTCTACATTTCTTCTAACAGGTAAGCAGTGCAATACTTTTGCATTGTTGGTTAATGCCAGCGTTTCGTTGGTCAACATCCAGGCCGGATCATTTTCATATACCTTTCCATAATCGTTGTACGTACTCCAGTTTTTTACATACACATAATCGGCATCTTTTAGTGCTTCTGCCTGATTATGTGTAATGGTAGCACCCTTTGTAAATTGTTCATCTAATGCATAATCTTCCGGATGTGTAATTACAAAATCGGCTTCACCCCAGGCATTTACCCATTGCGCAAAACTATTGGCTACACATTGCGGTAAAGCTTTTACATGCGGCGCCCATGTTAATACCACTTTAGGCTTTTTATGTACGGTAGCTGCTTTGTGTAACCGATTTTCCTGAATAGTTATAATATCGGTAAGCGATTGTAATGGATGCAACGTAGCACTTTCTAAACTAATTACCGGTACACCGGCATATTTTATGAATTGCTGTATATACAATTCACTGTAATCATCCGCTCTGTTTTTTAATGAGGGGAATGTACGTATTGCCAAAATATCAAAATAGCTTCCTAAAATAGGGGCAGCATCTTTTATGTGTTCTACCGTACTCCCACTCATAATAGCGCCTTCTTCAAACTCTAATGCCCAACCTTCTTTGTCAACATTAAACACAATAGTTTCCATACCTAAGTTGGCTGCAGCCACCTGGGTACTGAGTCGTGTACGTAAGCTGGGGTTCAAGAATAGCATACCCAAGCGTAAATGATTGCCTAATGTTTTATCTTTTAAAGGATTGGCTTTATAGGACAATGCTTCATTCACCAATTGGTTAATAGCGTTGTTTATGTTCCCGTTATTGGGGGTTAAAACATCATAAACACTAATAAACTGTTTCATGTTGTAGTATTAAGGAAGTGATGAACACTTTATGGTTTTACAGATACTTGATTGCTCGCTTCTGCTTTAACTGCATCAATTGCCTCACGTAAGGTTTCTAAAAACTCATCGGCTTGTTTGCGTGTTAATGCTAATGACGGTAGTAAACGAATGGTGTTAGGCTTTGCTTCTCCCGTAAATATTTTATAATCAAAAATGAGCGTTTTGCGCAATGATTTTAAGTTTTCAGGAACATCAAAGCCAATCATTAATCCACGACCTCTTACATTACTTAGCTCCGGAAATTCTTTCAACTTATTCATGATATACATACCCCGTTGCTTAGCCATTTCAATTAAATTATCTTGTTCTATCACTTCCAAAACGGCTAATGCTGCGGCACAGGCTAAAGGGTTTCCCCCGAATGTGGTTCCTAACATACCATGCTTAGCAGGGATATGTGGGGCGATCAACATGCCGGCAACGGGAAAACCGTTACCCATGCCTTTCGCCATAGTATAGATATCTGCCTGAACATTGGCATAATCATGTGAAAAGAATTTGCCACTGCGGCCATATCCGCATTGCACACTATCTGCAATAAACAAGGCATTGTATTGGTCGCATTGTTGGCGGATACATTGTAAAAATGCTTCTGAAGCTATCTGAATACCACCCACGCCTTGAATACCTTCTACTATTACAGCAGCTATTGAATGTCCATTCGCTGCAAAATATTGTTCCAGTGCCGCAACATCATTGAAAGGAAGAAAAGCTACATTGTTTGTTTCATTGACGGGTGCAACAATGGCAGGATTATCGGTTGCCGCTACAGCAAGGGAGGTACGCCCGTGAAAGGATTTAGAGAAAGCTACAATTTTTTTTCTTCCGGTATGAAAGGAGGCCAGCTTCAACGCATTCTCATTGGCTTCGGCGCCACTGTTGCATAGAAATAACTGATAGTCGTTCTTTCCGCTAACAGCGCCTAATTTGTCGGCTAATTGCTGTTGTATGGGTAAGTGAACAGAGTTGGAATAGAATGCAATTTTCTCTAACTGGTCTTCAATTCGTTTTACCCAATGTGGGTGCGTATGGCCAATGCTAATTACTGCATGTCCGCCATACATGTCTAAATATTGTACCCCATTACCATCCCACACATAAGCACCCGAAGCTCGGGTAATAGCAATATCGTATAAGGGATAAACATCAAAAAGTTTCATGGTTAGTTGCTTTAGTGGTGAAAATTCATGTTTAAAAAGCGCTTGCTTTTAATTGCAGACCGGCTGCTTCGGGTAGTCCAAACATTAAATTCATGTTTTGCACTGCTTGTCCCGATGCGCCTTTCAGCAAATTATCTAATGCGCTATGTATTACCAGCTTATTTCCTTGTTTTTCTAAATGCAGTAAACATTTATTGGTGTTTACTACCTGTTTTAAATCAATCATGCTATTGCTAACATGTGTAAATGCAGCATCCTTGTAATACTGTTGGTACATTTCTTTCAGCTCATTTAAAGGGAAAGCGCAATCAATCATAGAACTTACAAAAATGCCTCGGGTAAAATCACCTCGCCAGGGTATAAAGTGAATGGCTATGCCATCATTTTCCTGTAACTGTTCAAGGGTTTGACCAATTTCGTACAGGTGTTGGTGCTGTAAGGTTTTGTAAGCAGAAATATTATTAGCCCGCCAGCTAAAATGCGTAGTGGCTGAAGGAGCTTGCCCTGCGCCGGTAGAACCTGTGATGCCGGTAGTGAAAATATCGCCTAAAATACCTGCATTGGCTAAGGGCAATAAACCTAATTCAATGGTAGTAGCAAAACAGCCGGGGTTAGCAATATTGTTTGCGGTTTGAATGGCCGTTTTATTTAACTCCGGTAAACCGTAAATAAATGAACGGTTACCTATTGACGATGTTTGTTTTAAACGAAAATCTTGTGAAAGGTCAATAATTTTAATGTGGCTTTCAATAGTATTTTCTTCTAAAAATTTTTTAGCCCCGCCATGCCCTACACATAAAAAATAAACATCCGCATCCGTAAGCAAAGTGTTGGTAAATATCAGGTCCGTATCTCCAATTAAATCGGTATGTACGGTACTTACCTTTTGTTGTGCATGGCTGTTACTATGCACAAAATGAATGTGTGCATAAGGATGTTGCAACAGTAGTCGTATTAATTCGCCACCTGTATAGCCGGCACCACCAATAATACCTACTTTTATTTTACTGTGCATGTTATTGCTCTTTTACTTTATGAAAAATAGCTACCTGGTTCCCAAATATTTTACTAAAGCCTCTTACATCTTCTCCGGTAAAACCTGTATTCATTTCGCCGTATTTACCAAACTTGCTGTTCATTAAATCATAAGGCGATTCAATGCCAATTATTTGGAAGCGATAGGGGAGCAATTGCACAAATACTTTACCCGTTACCTGTTGTTGGCTATCGGTTAAAAATGCTTCTATATTCCGCATTACTGGATCTAAAATTTGACCTTCATGTAGCCAGTTGCCATAAAATGCAGCCAGTTGATCTTTCCAACTCAGTTGCCATTTGGTTAACACATGTTTTTCTAAAGCATGGTGCGCTTTTAAAATTACCATAGGTGCTGCAGCTTCAAAGCCCACTCTGCCTTTAATACCAATAATGGTATCGCCAACATGTATATCGCGACCAATGCCGAATGGTGAAGCAATATGTTGTAAATACTTAATGGCATCAGTAGGATGCGTAAAGGTGGTTCCGTTAACAGTGTATAATTCGCCTTTTACAAATCCAAGTTCTACTTCTTCGGCTTGTGTTTTAGTAACTTGTGTAGGCCAGGCTTCTTCCGGTAAAATACCCTTACTGTTTAAGGTTTCTTTACCACCTACACTGGTTCCCCAAAGCCCTTTATTAATAGAATACATGCTTTTTTCAAAATTCATTTGTACATGCTTTTGCTTCAGGTAATCTATTTCGGCTTCGCGGCTTAATTGTAAATCACGGATAGGGGTAATAATTTCTATGCCCGGAATCATAATATGAAATATCATATCAAAACGTACCTGGTCGTTTCCGGCACCTGTACTTCCATGGGCAACGGCATCGGCTTGTAGTTGTTGTGCATGTTGTGCAATGTGTAAAGCCTGGCTTAATCGCTCAGCGCTAACGCTTAACGGATAAGTATTGTTTTTTAAAACATTTCCAAAAATCAGGTATTTAATAATGGTATCGTAATAACTGTGTACCGCGTTTACGGTAGTATGTGTTTTTACACCCAGGTTATAAGCATGGGCTTCAATTCGTTTTAATTCATCTTCTGTAAATCCGCCGGTATCTACAATAATGCTGTGTACTTCATAGCCTTTGTCTTCGCTAAGATACTTCACACAAAACGAGGTGTCTAAACCACCACTAAATCCTAAAACAACTTTTTTGGTCTTCATGTTTTACAGTGTTGAAAAGGTTAAAAGGGGAAAAAATCATGAAACAGGCTTTTGCTTTTAGTAGGTTGCCCGTTGGTTTCTTTTCTTTTAAATATTTTGCTGAAACTAATTTGTTTTAAACGCAACAAGCGTTCATAAACTTTACGTTTCTTTTCAAAGTTGGCTGTTGTTTCTTTGGGTGAATGTTTGTCTTTAGGATCGAATAGCATGGCTGTACACATACAATTTTTTCTTTCCTTACTCATTAAAATATCATAGTTTACGCAGCTTTTACAGCCTGCCCAAAACTCTTCATCATCGGTTAATTCGCTATAAGTAACAGGCTCATAACCTAGTTCACTATTAATTTTCATTACAGCAAGGCCGGTAGTTAAACCAAAAATTTTGGCATCAGGATACTTCTCTCTTGACAGCTGAAAAATTTGTTGTTTAATATTTCTTGCCACCCCTGTTTTTCTAAATTCGGGTGAAACAATTAAACCGCTATTGGCTACAAACTTTCCATGGCTCCATTCTTCAATATAACAAAAGCCCACCCATTGCCCGGTTTTTGTAACGGCAATAACAGCTTTGCCTTCCAACATTTTGTTAGCCACGTATTCCGGAGAACGTTTGGCAATACCGGTTCCACGAGCTTTAGCCGAAGCCTCCATTTCGGTTGTAATGCGCAATGCATAGTGTGTGTCTAAATGATTGGCAATGCGTACAATAATTTCTTGTTGATTTTCCACTTCAGGTTCAAAATTTTAATGCAAGTTTTGAAAATAGCAATCAGGCCTGTAGTAGGCCATTATACCCAAAAGGGTTAGGTATTTGAGGAAATATTAGATACGAGGTCGTCGTAATAAAAAACGGAAGTTGTTGTTAACCAATGCAGCGGCCCGGCTCATTTGTAAAGAGCGGATAATGTTGCTGTGTGTAAATGTTGCCTGCTGTTTCAATGTTAAAGGGTATAAATTTGGTCAACTCTAATTTCAGGACGTAAAAGTAATATAGTTTCTAAATAAAAAACATTTTTCGATAAAAATTTATCGTTAATTCCCCAAAAAAATTTTTTGTATTAAAAATGCCGCTTATAAAAGTAAGCGGCATCAGCAATCTTATTGTTTAAAATGTAGTAATAACAAGGGTTTTGCGTAATGTTAAAACTAACAACTATTCGTTTCTAAAGTTCCGCATTCCGCCGCCAAAACCACCGGGGCCCATTCCACGGAACATGCCTTGAAACATTCCCGGCATTCTTTGTTGCTGCCCCGCAAAATTGCGTAGGTTGTAAGTAAATGTTAACATTACATATCGTGTTAATACATTACTGCGTACATCTTGAATGGTGTTGGCAGTAATGTTACGTGTTACGTTGGTATTTTGATTCAATAAATCAAATATTGATAATCTAAATTCTCCCGATTTGTTTTTGAATACCTGCTTGGCAACACTGGGCGACCATAATGGTACACTGGTATTGTATCCGGCAGCACGATTGCCATTATAGGTATAATCGAAATTAGAAGCTACAATCCAACCTGATTTGCTGTACCAGGTTATTTCTGCTGAAAGTGTTTCTGTATAGAAATTGGCATTTTGATTGGCTTGCAATGTATAACGTGCAATATTATAAGTTGTAGTTGAACTAAAGTTCATATCAAATATCTTCTTCAAATTAGTGGTCCATTTAATAGTTTGCCCTAAGGTAGTGTTATAGGTAAAATTGCTAACGTTATTAACCAGTGTTTGGCTTTGACTATAATTGATGTTGGTAGTGAAATTTAAATTGGATTTGGGTTTATTCAAAGCAAAACCATAATTGAAGTAACCGGAAAGATTATAGGTGCCACTTAAGTTAGCATAAGTAGTGGTTTTGCCACCATTCGGATTTTGGGTGATGGAACTTTGAATATCGTTAACCGTTGCCGATGCATTAATGGTAGCAAATATTACACGTTGAGTAGTTGGGTCGAACGAAGTGTATAATGCCCTTAAACTATGCGTAAACTGAGGTTTTAAATCGGGGTTTCCAATTTGAAAATTAATAGAATCAGAAGTTGTTTTTAAAGGTTGTAATTGGGTAACAGAAGGTTGGCCTGTTCTACCCATATAAAAAATTCGCAGATTTTGTGTGCGTGAAAAACTGTACATGAAGTTGGCTGTGGGTGTTACATTAATAAAATGCGTATTCACCAAAATGCTTTTTGTGGTGTTTAAACTATTTTGATCTAGCCATTGCACACCCGAACCTACGCTAAAACGCATTTTTTCTTTTTGCATTCTATAGTTTAAAGTTAAACGGTTAGAGTGTGAGGTGAACTTGTACGAGTTACTAAATAAACTATCAAACTGTAAAAATTCGTGGGCATTATTATCGTAATTATAAGTTTTGTTTACACTATTGTTGCTGCTGTAGCTATAGTTGTAATTAATTTCAATAATTTGATTTTTGCCAATAGGTTCTGTGTACGATAAAGTTGGGCTAATGGTAAAATTGTTACTTGAGTCAATATAACGTTGATTAATAGTATCTGTTTTCACAAACGGCACATAGAAGTTGTTAACAGCGTACGTATAGCCAATACCGTTATTAGCGCCTGCACTTACATTAATGTTGGCAGAGAAGGTGCGCGATTTTTTGGCAAACTTGTGTCTGAAAATAAAATTGGCGTTATTGATATTAAAACCGGTGTTGGTGCTATTGCCTGTACTTACGGATTGGTTAATTTGTTTGCCGCCAAGTCCGCCTGTTGTTAAGGTAGTGGATGAACTATTGGGTGAACTATTTTGAAAAACGATGTTGGGTCGAAATACTATTGAATTACTGGTATCTAAAGTACTTTCAATATTCATATTAATTTGATGGTCGCGATTGCGGGATATGCTGTAATTATTTTGGTTATTGAAAGTAGAAGAATCGCCCGGTAACAAGTTCTGTGTTAAACTTTGTTGGTCGTTGGTAGTGTGTAACTGGTTGTAAAAATAGCTGGCAGTAATGTCCGTGTTTTTACCCCAAGTATCTTTATAATTACCACCACCGGCCCATGTAGTTGTAATACCCGTTGCATTCGTACCTGCCGTTCCACCACGTGGAGGACCACCGCCTCTTCTACCACCGGTGTTGCCACCCAATATATCTTGCGGTGTAAAATTTTGTTTATTAATATCATTGGCTTGGCCAAGTAATGAAATTTGTTGGTCACCATCAAACCGATGCATATTAAAGCTCTCATCATAATTTTCATCCGTGCCAATGCCACCTACTGCTCTGCCAAAGTAACCTTTGCGGGTATTTTTTTTCGTGGTAATATTAATAGTTTTCACTCTGTTACCATCATCAAACCCTGTGAATTTGCTTTGGTCGCTCAAATCATCAAACACTTGTATTTTATCAATGATGTCGGGGGGTAAATTTTTGGTAGCCATTTTAGGGTCATCCCCAAAAAAACGTTTACCGTCAACCAATACTCGTTGAACGGTTTCGCCTTGTGCTTTAATAGCACCGGTATTATCTACATCAACGCCGGGTAATTTTTTCAATAAATCTTCCGCGGTAGCATTGGGTTTAACACTATAGCTACCGGCATTAAATTCTACAGTATCTTTTTTAACGGCAATAGGGGGCTGTTTAACCGTAACATTTCCTAAATCTTTTGCCTGTACAATCATGTAAATGGTATCTAAATTCACACTTGTTTTAGTTGTACTTAGGGTAATGGTTTTAAAATAAGGAGCATAGCCCTGAAAGCTAACTTGTAATATAACAGTAGTAAGGGGTACATTTCTTAAAACAAAATTTCCGCCTGCACCTGAAAGAGAAGACACTTCTACGGAGGAGTCCTTGCTATTCAAAGCCATTACCGATGCATCACGCAATACTTGTTGCCCGATTGTATCTTTTATAATGCCACGTATCGTGCCTGAATTTTGTGAAAAGCCATCAATATGGTTAATTATTAAAATAAAAAAAATAAGTAATACTTTATTCATACTCTTTTGTTCTCAGTTTATTCAATGAAAGATAGATAGTTCATCAGTGAGTTAAAAAAGGTAATCGGTAGAGGCTCATTAAAATAGGGCAAACACTATTTACTCTTTGTTTCCTTTATTGGTTGCACCATTATTTATTGCTCATTGATAGCACTTTAGGGTTGGACAATTTTTTATTTTTTTAACAAATTAGAGATATGTACTTCAGTTTTGCTTCATAATTGGCGTGCAGTTTTGCTTTATTAAATTCATTTACTAAAAAAATTAAACAGTATGAAAAAGTTAATGGGATTTTTAGCTGCAACCATTTTATTTACCGGAGTGGTTAGTGCACAAAAGTTAAAAGCAGATCAAGTACCTGCGGCAGTTAAAGCAGCATTCGCTAAACATTTTCCCAATGTAACTGCTAAATGGGAAAAAGAAGACACTCACTATGAAGCAGGCTTCCATCAAAATGGTAAAGAAATGAGTGCATTATTTGATGCCAATGGAAATTTAACAGAAACGGAGGTAGCCATTAAGGTATCAGAATTACCTGCTGCCGTGCACCAGTACATTCAAAAAAATTATCCGGGTGCTAAAGTTAAAGAGGCATCTATTATTACTTTGGCCGATGGTACAAAACATTATGAAGCAGAAGTAAATGGACAAGATTTAATTTTTGATGCCAACGGCAACTTTATAAAGGCTGTAAAAGCGTAAATATTCCCCTATAACAATCCAATACAAAGGATGCCCATTTTTATAATGTAGGCATCCTTTTGTTTATGGATACCGGGCTCAATTTTTAAGGTAGAGTGGTTGTTACTGCATGGTATTTTTGTTGCTAATGGCTACCTACATGCTCCCATACAACTACCTATCAACAGCGTTGCGTAACGCTGTTGACCCGAAGCTGTCTCGAAGAAGCTTCGAATAGGGACAAAATGCAATAGGGTATTTCATACTTTATTATGATTTATTCTCACTACAAAAAAAATAGGCAGCAAAATACTTACTTCGCTACTCTTAAGATGAAATTGACATTATGAAAAAATGGATACTTTTTATGGGTGCCTTCTTCATGATTGCAGTAGCTTGTAAAAAAAGCAATGACACTAACCCTGCTTTCATCGGTGCCTGGCAATGGCAATATTCTGTTGGGGGAATTAATGTTCAAACAATTAGTCCGGGAACTGCCACGGTAGTTATTCAATTTAAAAGTGACTCAACTTATCGCATACTTCGGAATGATACATTAGTGGATAATGGGAGTTTTCAAATACATGATAATTCGAATGGTCAACCCATTTTAAAACTAATAGGAATCGTAAATACGCCTATTTTTTCTATGCCCAACGGGCTTTCGTTTGTAATACAAAATAATCAATTGATAGCGGAAGATTATTTAGTGGCAGATGGGTTTAAGCACTATTTTAAACGGTATACCTACTTTGAGTTATAATTGAATGCTTTCAATTATCATGCACCGCATGATAATTATATCCATGCACATTGTCAACTATTGTTTGCTATTTACGCAAAAAATTATCTGCAATTATCAATATATCCGCACTGTTCATTAATCAGGTAATAGGTGTAAATAATTACATTTTTGTACTACTTCCGTTTTGTTTTTATTTGGTTATTTTTTGTTATCTAAATTCCTGTTATAAGTAAGGGGTTTTAAGTAAGTCATAATAATATTTTATGTTTTTCATTAAAAACTTAAATAAAATATTATGATTGAAGTACTTCATTTTTGCACTGCAAATAACAAAACATAACCACTATGACAAGAATTACCGTTGCAAAGGGCGATGGCATAGGCCCGGAAATTATGGATGCCACTTTAAAAATTATTTTGGCAGCCGATGCAAAAATTGAAATGGATTTTATTGAGGTTGGTGAGAAAGTTTATCTGGCAGGTAACACCGCAGGTATAGCTCCGGAAGCATGGGATATAATTCGCCGGAACAAAGTTTTTTTAAAAGCCCCTATTACAACGCCACAAGGTGGTGGTTACAAAAGTTTGAATGTAACTACGCGGAAATTTTTAGGATTATATGCCAATGTGCGTCCATGTGTAAGCTTGCATCCTTTTGTAAGTACAAAGCATCCGCAAATGGATGTGGTAATTGTTCGTGAAAATGAAGAAGATTTATACGCCGGCATTGAGCACCAGCAAACCAATGAAGTGGTGCAGTGTTTAAAACTAATCAGCAGGCCCGGTTGCGAAAAAATTGTTCGCTATGCTTTTGAATATGCCAAACAACAAGGCAGAAAGAAAGTTACTTGTTTTACCAAGGATAATATTATGAAACAAACCGATGGTTTATTCCATCAGGTATTTGATGAAATTGCGAAAGAATATCCTACCATTGAAAACGAACATTGGATTATTGATATTGGTGCCGCTAAAATGGCCGATACACCGGAAGCTTTTGATGTAATTGTAATGCCCAACTTATATGGCGATGTATTAAGCGATGTGGCAGCACAAATTGCGGGTTCTGTAGGTTTAGCAGGCTCTGCAAATATTGGCGAAGAGTGTGCTATGTTTGAAGCCATACATGGCTCAGCACCCAGAAGAGCCGGTCAAAATTTAGCTAACCCATCGGGCTTGCTGCAAGGTGCTATTATGATGTTGAATCATATTGGCCAAACCGATGTAGCTGAAAAAGTACAGAATGCCTGGTTAACTACTATTGAAGAGGGTATACACACTTACGATATTTACAAAGAAGGGGTCAGCAAACAAAAAGTAGGTACCAGTCAGTTTGCCGATGCCGTAATTGATAACCTGGGTAAAACACCTAAAATTTTAAAAGCAGTTAGTTACGCCAATAGTGCTACGTTACATCTTCCGCCTTATCAACGTAAAGCACCTGCAGAAAAAATGTTGGTAGGTGTGGATGTGTTTGTTGACTGGCAGGGAACAGACCCCAATACATTAGCCGAATTACTTCAAAAAATTGAAATGAATGGGGTGCAATTAACCATGATTACCAATAGGGGTATTAAAGTATGGCCCAATGGTTTTAAAGAAACATTTTGTACCGACCACTGGCGTTGCCGCTTCAAACCTACTGCCGGTAATAGTTTCAGTAAAGAAAATATTATTCAATTGTTGCAAAATGCAGTACAGCAAAAAATTGATGTTATTAAAACAGAAAACTTGTACGCATTTAACGGTAAAGATGCTTATTCATTAGGGCAAGGACAATAATTCAATCACTCAATAAATGTCAAATTATGCAAATACAATTAATACAAGGTGAATTTAATAGCCATGAAGCACTTGAGTTGATAAGCAAAATGATTCAAACTAAAATTGCTTATCATGAAAATAAAATCAGCAATCATTTAAATGAAGAGGATATTAAATATCGCGAAACAAAAATTAAGTTTCTTCAAAATGAATTAATGCAGGTGCGTAATGCCCTCATTAATGCCAATAAAAATGTAGTGCTGAATGCCAATTTACAAATTGCATAATGTTTTTACAGAATAATATATTGGCTGTTCTATACTTATTACTTGCCGGAGTAAGTGTTTATTTGGCTTTTGTTACTAACGATGTATTATACACCGCATGTTATAAAGCATTAGCCTTACTGGCACTTATTTCGGCTATTAAAATCTTAACGAATAAAATTACCGGCAATGGAAAATACTTTTAAGTTGATTGATGGTACGTTTAAGGCAGAGGAAGCCAAAGAGTTGTTAACCAATTTGTATTCTGATAAAATTCAATTTCACAGTAGAAAAAGCTTTAGTATGCAGGAGCGATTTGGACACGCCGACGAGGCTTCATTGAAACGCATTCCTGAGTTAAAAAAAACATTGAATGATATATGTACTATGTTGAATGAATTACAGAATAGCACGGTTACTTTACATATTCAATCCAATATTGTTATTAAAGCTCATGAAGAAAGTAAATGATTATTTTAATGGAAGGGATTTATTAATTGCTACAAAACATGCAAAGGAAAAAGTAATTGCACCTGTTTTTACATCGGCATTACAAGTAAATTGTTTTACATTGCCTAACCTTGATACTGATTTGTTTGGTACATTTACCGGAGAAGTAGAACGGAAAGATGATCCCTTAACCACCGCCCGAAAAAAATGTTTATATGCCATGGAACAGGCCAATTGCGATTTGGCTATTGCAAGTGAAGGTTCATTTGGCCCTCATCCTTCTTTGTATTTTGTTCCTGCTAATGAAGAATGGTTGTTACTCATTGATAAAAAAAATAATTTCGAAATTGTCGTTCGCGAACTTTCTACACAAACCAATTTCTCCAGCAAAACCATTTCCGATAGAAATGATTTAATTGAATTTGCAGGGAATATTGGTTTTCCGGGTCACGGCATTATTTTAAAGCATACACTGCATAATACCTTTACGGTTCAAAAAAACTTTTCCTCTTTACATCATTTGTTGGTTCAATACCATCAAATGATGAATAAGGGGGGCATTATTACTGCTGAAACGGATATGCGTGCCGTGCAAAATCCAACCCGTATGCAGGTTATTGAAAAGGCAGCACAGCAGTTGGTTAAGAAAATTCAATCGGCTTGCCCAGCGTGTGGTGCACCCGGGTATGGTATTGTTGAGGCAAAGGAGGGATTGCCTTGTGCCTGGTGTTCAACACCTACACATGTAACAATGAGTTATGTGTATGCCTGCCATCAGTGTCATTTTCAGGAAGAAAAACTTTATCCGCATGGAAAACCTTTGGCCGAACCAATGTATTGCGATATTTGCAATCCATAAGCGGTTTATATGATAACAACCAATATTGATCTGGCAAAAGCCACATTAATGCAAAATGATGTGGTGGCTATACCCACTGAAACGGTATATGGATTAGCAGGAAATGCCTTTAGCGAAACAGCGGTAAAAAAAATATTTGCTTTAAAAAAGCGGCCCTTGTACAATCCCTTAATTGTGCATATTGGTTCGGCTGAGCAATTGCAGGAAATAGCGCTTGAAATACCTACAATGGCTATGCAACTGGCTAAAGCTTTTTGGCCGGGTCCGCTTACCTTGTTGTTAAAAAAACAGAGCAGCATTCCTGATTTGGTTACTGCCGGCAGTACTATGGTGGCTGTACGCATGCCTAATCACCCGTTAACATTGCAGCTATTGCAAGCATTACCCTTTCCTTTAGTGGCACCCAGTGCTAATCCGTTCACTAGTATTAGTCCTACCAATGCCTTGCATGTTTATCAATATTTTAAAGAAGAAGTGCCCGTTATATTAGATGGTGGTGCTTGCAGTAAAGGGGTAGAATCAACTATTGTAGGATTTGATGAAAAAGGACCTATTCTTTACCGTTTGGGTGCTTTAGCGGTGGAAGACATTGAGGCAGTAACGCAAATGCCTTTGCGAATTAGGAACAATGCCCAACATAAACGCCCCGATGCGCCGGGTATGCTAGGCCGTCATTATGCGCCGCATACTGTTACTTATTTAACTGATCATGTTGAAGAACTACTGCAACAATTTCAGGGTAAAAAAATTGGGTTGTTACTATGGCAAGAAAAAATTAGTCCCAATAGCCATTACCGTATTCATTATTTATCGGCTAACCAAAATATGGGAGAAGCAGCCAGTAATTTATATGCTTTATTACACGATTTAGATAAACAGCAATTAGATGTAATTATTGCCGAGCGTTTACCCAATGAAGGGTTGGGCAGAACGATTAATGATAGATTACAACGCGCTACCCGGCAAGCTGAATAATGCATTATTGAAATAGCTTTTCTAATCTTGGTGCTATTTTATTCCAATAACTAAAAAATGATGGATAAAATCCATTGATTTCGGGTATCATAAAATCGGCAGCTTCACTTATACCTTTATAATGCTTGTTCAGTGGGTGTTGTTTATAAATAATTTGATGATTGTTACATTGCGCATATAGTTCATTAAAACTGCCTACAAAAATTTGAAGGTTCGGAATATTTTGTGTTAGCTGCAATGCAAACCGTAAACATTGTTCACTAACAGGATATTGTTTAAAAATTTCAGGTTCCAATATAAAAACACGATTGGCTTTTGTTCCTTTCAGCCACAAGGGATCAATGTTGTAGTAGTTATATACAAGGGTAGGTACTTCAGTATTGATTTGCAGCGGAGGCAAGTTATTGGGTAAAGGTGTGTTTAGTTGTAATGCTTCATGTTGGCGTAAAATATCGGGAATTACTTTTAATGGTAACGCATCATAGGTAACATCTAAATATGTATTGGTTTGATGGGTGCCCGTATATTTATTGATGTTTTCCTGATTGGCAACATATTGTTTTTTACTAAATGTACCGGCTATCCATTGCCAGCTTAAGGCATTGCTTGCCCAATCGCCATCTAGTAAATAATAATACATCCATTGTGCAGGTTTTAACCAATGTGTTTGTGCAATATTACAGGCTAATGCTGCCGTGTACATGCGGCAATGGTTATGCATGTAGCCTGTGTTGTATAATTGTTGAATACCATCATCAATGGCAGCTATGCCGGTTTGGGCATTTACAATGGCCTTAGGAATATCAACATGAATAAATGCATGTATGGGGGTGTATATATTTTCATTAATACTTTCGCCTTTCGCTAACCAAACTTGCTGATAATAATCGCGCCAGGCCAGTTCTTGTAACAATACTTTACATTGTTGAAAGCTGTAGTTGCTTTTTATAAGTTGTTGTAAAATAAATTGTGTGCTAATAACTCCTCTGGAAATATAGGGTGATAAATAGGTTACATTGCCATTTAGATAATTTCGCGTAGACGCATAGGCTATGGGGTTGATGGCTGTTACTTTTTTTTCAATTGCTTCAAATTGAGTACTGAATAACATTATCGTTTACTGATTTTATTCAAGGTAATTTGGCGTTGTAAATTGCTTTTAAATCGTAGCATGCCATCGGTTCTTTTCTTGGTGTGTTTGTGACTAATGCCGCTATTCACTCTTTTACGCCATAAGTTAAAACTGCTTCTTTTCAATTCCTTCCGCATTAATTGTATTACTGCTTTTTCATCTAAGCCAAATTGATATTTTATGGCTTCAAAGGGTGTGCGGTCTTCCCAAGCCATTTCAATAATTCTATCAATGCTTGCTGCATTCATATTGTAATAATTTTCTTTTGTGCTAATATTTCAGTAGTTAAAATATTGCGCGAACATGATTTGGCATGTAACACTTTAAATAAAAACAAAACATGGTCGCCCGAAGTGGTAATGGTATTTATTTTTTGTAAGTGAACATAAGCGGCAGCTTCTTTTAGTACGGTTAAATTATTCCATGCTGTTAGCAAGTATTTTTTTTCTAACCATTGTTGCTTACTAAAAGTGCTACCACTTTTTTTCCCTAATGGCCGAACTAAGTAATGTTGCTGGGCATTGAGTAGTTGTAAAACTGCTTCATTGGTTTGCTGCATTCTTTGCAAGGTTTCCGTATGGTTATATATAGCAATCATATACAATTTTGGCTGCATGCTAACAGCCGAAACATACGTGCAAATATTTAGGTTAACAGTACCGTCCCAATAGGTTGCCAAACTATAAACCGGCAAATTGGGTAAATTCCAAGGCCGTTGCATTAGCTAATGAATTGGTTGTATTTAGGAAAAGAAATATGCTGTATTAACCCAAAATCCATTGAAAAGTTCATATTTTGAAAATTTAATTTGTAAAAACGCCTTGTTTTGAATTATTAATACAATGGTTGCATGTTTTATTTTTAAGTTGAAAAATATATATTGAGGGCAATTTTTCGTGATTAAATTAAATAGTACAGACCTACGGCCTAAAGTGCATATATTTTTTTTACTGCTTATTTGTTTTTTGCTAAATTGGGGCTGTAACGTTTATTGTTAGGTGAAACATGCACCAATAGGGTGCTATCCAATCCTATAAGAAAAGAATATGCAGGAACTATATCATCAAACCATATTAAATGCCCCATTAGCCGTTTTTTTATCTACAGAAGAAGGTACGGTGATAGAAGCGAACTATGCCGCTGCTAAATTATTTGGCTACAATTTAGAGGAATTAAAAGGCATGCATCGGAGTAGTTTTATTGACCAAACTATGCCTGGCTTTGATGAAATGTATGTAGAAAGAGCCCGCACTGTAGCTGTGCATGGAAAATTTATTGGCATAAAAAAAAATGGGGAACGTTTTCCCGTACAAATGTCTTCGCAGCTGTTTATTACCAACGCGGGTGAAAGGAGAGCATCCGCTATCATTGCTGATATTTCTGCAAGTGAAAATCAGGCTGAAAAGAACCGGCAATTAATGGAAGAAATGCAATTGATTTTGTCGAATACAGATGAATCTTTTATAATCATTGATGATCAATTGCATATCGTTGCTGTTAATGCTTCTGCTTCTATTCGTAGTGAAGAAATCTTAGGAAGGAACTTGGAAGTAGGTACTTCCATTTTAAATTATGCTTCTCCGGAAAGATTGCCTGCCTTAAAGCAATTGTATGCCGATGTTTTGGCCGGGCATTCGCATAAAACAATTTTAGCAATCCCCTATAATGGTCAAAATGTATATTATCAAATAACTTATAAACCCATTAAAAACGATGCAGGTGAGGTTAAACATATTATGATTAATATAGTTGACATAACCTTGCAAAAAAACATTGAAAATCAGTTACAGGAATTATTAAGTAATGCAGAACAACTGAAAAACACATTTGAAAAAGAAAGAAACTACTTTGTAAATAGTTTAGAACAGTTATTAGATGGATTTGCTACCATTAACGCAAGTGGAAAAGCCACTTTTATTAATTCGAATGCCAAACGCTTACTGCATATTTCAGAAAATACACAACATCCCAATGTCATTGCTGCAATTCCGGAAACGGAACGGGCTTTGTTTGCACAAGTGGTACAAAATGCTATTGACCTACAGCAATCGAATGTTTTAGAATTGTACCATGCCAGTTGGAATGAGTGGATGCGTTACCGCATATATCCTAACGTGGGTGAGATTACCATTTTTTTCAGAAGCATTACACAAGATGTAAAAAACAGGCAAGCGGTTGAAAATTCTGAAAAAACATATAAACACCTGTTTCAGTATAACCCACAGCCCATGTGGATTATTGATTTTGAAACCAAGCGCTTTTTGGAAGTGAATGAAACCGCCATTCAAAAATATGGGTATAGCAGAGATGAGTTCATGAATATGACGGTGTACGATTTGGGTACTCAGGCTGAGGCTGAAAAATTACAGCAAGAGTGGCAACACACAGGGAACTTAGATGTTTATTTTGGCCAATGGCAACATGTAACAAAATCGGGGAATATAATTGATGTTGAAATTACTGCCCATAAAATTACTTATAATCAAAAGCCAGCCTCATTAATATTAATTAATGATATAACCGAACGCATAAGAGCCAGAAAATTATTGGAGCAAAGTAACCAACGGTTTGAATATGTATCTGAAGTATCATTCAATGCTATTTGGGATTGGGATATTCTTTCAGGTAATATGTACTGGGGTAATGGTTACAATGAATTGTTTGGATATGCATTAGATAATAATAAGGGCAGTATTGATTTGTGGAAAAGTAGAATACATCAAAAAGATGCGCAACGTGTAACGGAAAGTTTACAAAAGGCAATAGCCGATGGAGCAAATTTTTGGGAAGCATCTTATTACTACCAAAAGGCAGATGGTACCTGGGCCTATGTTTTAGATAGAGGTAAAATTTTAAAAGATGAAAATGGTAAACCCTACCGTATGGTGGGTGCCATGCAAGATGAAACATTTAATAAGTACAACCAGTCAATTCAGGAAATTGAAAATATTATTTATAACCTTAATTTACAGCAACAGGTTTCATTTAAAGATGTAATTGATGTTTTATTACTTGAATTAGAAAAGTTGCACCCCAATATGTTGGCTTCGGTGCTAACCTTGCAAGCCGACAATACCGTACAACATTTATCGGCCCCTCATTTGCCGGAAGGTTATTTAAAAGCAATAGATGGTGCACCTATCGGTCCTGCTGCGGGGTCATGTGGTACGGCCATGTACAAAAAGGAAATGGTAGTAGTTGAAAATATTGAAAAAGACCCACGTTGGAAATTATACAAACATATTGCCTTACAATACAATTTAAAAAGTTGTTGGAGCATACCTATTTTTAATAAGAATAATAATGTATTAGGAAGCTTGGCTTTTTATTATACCGAACCTAAAAAGCCCTCTCAGTTGCAATTACAAACCATGGAGCGCATGAGTAGGCTAATCGGTATTGTAATGGAAAATCATTACAACTATTTATTATTAGCAACCAATAAACTTCGGTATGAATTAATAGCACAGGCTACCAGTGATGCGTTATGGGACTGGAATATTAAGAATAAGACGGTAGAATTATTGGGAGATGGTTTTGAGAAATTATTTGGTTATCCTTCAGATGTATTGCAGCGGGATAGAGATTTTTGGACCAGTCATATTCATCCGGAGGATTTGCCCGACCTAATAGAGCGAGAAAAAGCTGCGTTTAAAAATACCAAGCAAACCATTTGGGAGGCAGAATATCGTTTTAGAAAAAGTGATGGGCAATATGCATATGTACGTGATAAAGGTTTCATTATACGCGAGGAAGATGGTACAGTAACTAGAATGATAGGTGCAACAGAAGATATAACGTTAAGAAAAAAGAATGAGGAAGAATTAAATCGGCTTTCCATGGTAGCTAAAGAAACCACCAATGCCGTAATTATAACTGATGCACAAGAAAATATTACTTATGTAAATGAGGCCTTTACTAAAATAACCGGTTATACTTTAAAAGAAAGTTTAGGTAAAAATCCCCGTTTCTTACAAGGCCCGTTATCGGATGCAGCATCCATTGCATATATGCGTCAACAAATTAAGGCACAACAACCTTTTGAATGCAAAATACTCAATTATACCAAACAAGGTATCCCTATTTGGTTGCATATACAAGTGCAACCCATTTTTAATGAGCATAAACAACTGATTCAATTTTTTGCCATTGAAACGGATATAACCGAAGCCAAAAAAACACAGGAAGCTCTTCGATTAGAAGAAGAGAAATACAAACAATTATTTAATACCAACCCGGCGTCCATTTTTATATGGGATATGAATACCCTGCAAATTTTAGATATGAACGATACCGCTATTATTGAATATGGATATTCACGTAAGGAATTATTGAAAATGACTATTCTTGAGTTAAGACCTCCATCAGAATTTAATACATTACAACAGTTTATTAATGAATTTAAAAATTCCGATAAAAAGAAGCATGTTCAAATATGGCAGCATGTTAAAAAAAATGGGGAGTTGATGCAAATGGAAATTGCTTCACACAAAATTATATATGAGGGAAAAGAATGCGTAATGGGCATTGGTACAAATATAACGGAACGATTAGCCTTGGAAGCTAAATTAGCGGAAGAGCAAGCACAAAGGCGTAATGAAGTAATTGAAGCAGAAATAGCCGCACAGGAAAAAGAAAGACAAGAAATTGGTCGTGAATTACATGATAATGTGAACCAAATACTTACTGCCAGCCGTATTTATGTTGAGATGGCTAGAAAAGCACATCCGGAGGAAGATGAGTTGTTGCAACAATCATCCTGGTATATTATTCAGGCTATTGAAGAGATTAGGAAACTTTCCAAGGCTTTAATTAATCCGGTTGACAAAGACGTTAGTTTAAAAGAAGCCATTCGAAAATTGGTTGGAGACATGTCTTTGTTGTTGAATGAAGGAGTAGAAATTGATTTATTGCATTTTAATGAAAAAGATTTAGAAGAAAAATTTCGTTTAAACTTATACCGGATTGTACAAGAGCAGTTAACAAATATTAGCAAACATGCAGAAGCTACTCAGGTAAAAATTCAATTGAAACGTACGTCAAAACATATTATGTTGCGTATTGAAGATAATGGCAAAGGATTCAATGTTAATCAGGTAAAATCAGGCATAGGGCTAAACAATATTCGGAAAAGAACTGAAATGTATAAAGGCCGCTTTGAAATAGAAAGTGAACCGGGAAAAGGTACTGTTTTAAAAGTTGATTTTTTAAACGTATGAGTTGTTCAGGGCTATTTACAAGAAGTGGTTTCAATGGTTGTGCTTATCCAAAAATTCCTTTTATTAGCCCCCCATCTACAGCAATGGTTTGGCCGGTAATATAACCTGCTTCTTTACTTAACAGCCATAGTGCTAATTGCGCAAATTCGGTTGCGTTACCCAAACGTTTAACGGGTATTTTGTTGTTTTCCTGTTGCTGAATGATATGGATGTCTGCACCTGTTTGCGCTTGCTTCTTTTTAAAAACACGTTCAATAGCAGGGGTATTATGTGGTCCTGGGGCAAGAATATTACAGGTAATTCCTTTGTGGGCATATTCGTTGGAAAGTGTTTTGGCAAACCCTGTAACGGCCAATCTATAAGTGGTACTTAATACTAAATTATCCATTGGTTCTTTAACGGTAGCACTTTCTATAAAAACTATACGACCATAACCTTGCTGTTCTAAATGGGGTAAAATGGCTTTTATAAATTTCACTTTCCATCTTAGTAATAATTGGTAGGCCATATCCCATTGTTCCATGCTAGTTTCCTCAATAGTTGCAGCAGGTGGGCCTCCGGCATTCATACATATACCTGATATGTAGGCCGATTGGGCTAATTGAATAAATGCATTAAGTGTTGCTTCGTCGCTAATATCACCAACTACAAATTGAACTTGGTTGGGGAATTGGCTTTGTAGCGCTTGTAATTTTTCCACACTTCGGCCAACGGTAATAACGGATTCGCCTTGTTGTAATAATTGTAATGCAATGGCTTGCCCTAATCCTGATCCGGCACCGCCTACTATATAATGCCTTTTGGTGTTGTTGTTATTCATGTGCCACTATTAAAATACAAAGTAAAAATACTTCCTTTACCCGATATAGAATGCACTTGAATATCGCCCTTATGTAATAGCATAATTTGTTTGCAAAGGCTTAATCCAATACCGTTGCCATTTTTTTTGGTAGTAAAAAATGGAATAAAAATTTTGTCCTTTATTTCCTCATCAATACCCTGTCCATTGTCAATTACTTTAATGCTTGTTCCATCCTCATGTTGTTCAGCCTTTATATGCAATAGGGGGTCCTGCGTACATTTTAATGCCTCCAAAGCATTGGTAATTAAGTTAATGAATACTTGTTCCAATAAATCGTTATCGCCCAATACTATTAAATCAATCGGTTGAACAGAGATTTGCCAATCGATGTTTTTTGCATTTAGTGTAGGGCGCATTAACAAGTCAATGTGCTCTAGAATTCGTTGAACAGAAATTGGCGCTTTTTTCAATTGTTGTATGGCACTTAAATTTCTATACACTTGTGCAAATCTCAGTAAGCCATCACTCCTTCTTTTAATTGTTTCTATACCAGCTATTAAATCAATATCTTTTTCATTATTAGAAGGTTGTTGTGTATGGTAATTTTGTAATAATGTATCTGCTAATGAAGAAATGGGAGCCACTGAGTTCATTATTTCATGTGTCATTACATTTAATAAACTATTCCAAGCTTTTGTTTCTGTTTCTTCCACCACATGGTTAATATTCTGAAATACCAATAGCTTTTGCGTACTATCTGCTGTTTTAAAAGTTGTAGCAGTTAATAATATTTTTGTTTTAGAAATTTGTTGTTGTGTTTCAATTAACTTGGTTTCGCCTGGTAAAATAGATTTGATATTATCATAAAGAATAGGGTCTCTTTTCGAAATACCTTTTAAGTTTTTTATGTAAGGTATTTGTACTATTTTTTTAAGTGCTTCATTCATCCATTGCACATCTTCAGTTGAAGTATTATAGGCTAATATACCGGTATTAATCAATGTCAACATTTTTTCAAGGTATTGTGCATGTAGCTCTTTTTCGCGGCTTAGTTGCTTAAATATTTGATTAATATTATTAAAGCTTTGCCTTAATGGTTTTAAATGAGACGGAGTTGCTGCTAAATTAAAGTAACGGGTAAAGTCTTTATAGTAAATGGCTTCCGAAAATTCTGCAATTTCTTTATCAATTTTTTTATAAAAGAAAATGATTTTGAAGGCAATGAATAATATAAGTAAAAAGCATCCAATTGAAAATAGGTAGTGTTTTTGTAGGAATAACCATGTACCTGCACTGGCAGCTAATACTAATAGCAAACAGCTTAAAGCAATATAAGTGGTAATTTTAGTCAATATCGTATTTGTTTAATCTTCTGTATAGTGCAGTGCGGGTGATGCCAAGTTCTTTTGCGGCTTTTGAAATGTTGCCATTATTATTTTCAATGGCTTTTAAAATAGTCTTTTTTTCTACATTACTTAAAGTGTCGTTTTTTTCTAGTTCAACCGTTTTTTCAATAGGTGAGTATATAATATCTTGTTCCGTTATCATGTTACTATCGGCCATAATTACAGCACGCTCAATTATATACTGTAATTCCCTAACATTTCCGGGAAATGAATACTGTTGTAGTTTTTTAATTGCCGATTGATGTAATTGAGTAGGGGGCTTTAAATATTTTTGGCTATACACCTCTAAAAAATAATTGGCTAAAGGCACAATATCTTCTTTTCTATTGCGCAATGGTGGAATAATAATTTCTACGGTATTAATTCTGTATATTAAATCTTTCCTGAACTTATTTTCATTTGATAGGTCCTGAATGCTGATATTCGTTGCACAAATTAAACGGATATCTATTGCCGTAGGTTCATTACTGCCTAATTTAGTTACCTGCCTGTTTTGAAGTACCGTTAAAAGTTTAGCTTGTTGTTGTAAACTAATGTTTCCTATTTCATCTAAAAATAGCGTACCCCCATTAGCGGCTTCAAACCTGCCTAATCTGTCCTCTTTCGCATCGGTGAATGCACCTTTTTTATATCCAAACAATTCACTTTCAAATAATGATTCCGTTAATGCACCAACATCAACTTTTATAAAAGGCGACTTATTTCGTAGTGATTGTTCATGTATGGCTTTGGCAATTAAATCCTTACCGGTACCATTTTCACCCAGTATTAAAATATTGGCATCGGTAGGTGCTACTTTTTCAATTTTTAAAAAAACTTCTTGCAACACTTCACTTTGCCCAATAATAGTAGTATTGCCGGAATGTTTTGTGTTTTGCTTCTTTGTTTTTTCGGTTGTAGGTATTGAATGATAAATTGTCTGCAATAATTTTTCATTGTTCCAGGGCTTAACTATAAAATCGGTAGCGCCTTCTTTCAACGAGCGTATGGCTAAATCAATGGCACCATAAGCTGTTATCATAATTACACTAGTATCAGGATATTTCGATTTTATTTTTTGTAACCAATAAATGCCTTCATTGCCGGAATGAATAACACTTTTGAAATTCATATCAAGCAAAATGACATCAAACTTTTTTGTTGTCAGTAAGGAAGGAATTTGTTCCGGATTTTTTTCTGTTGTTACAGTTGCTCCGGTTGATCGCAATAAATAACTCACGGCTGTTAAAACATCCGGATCGTCATCTACTACTAAAATTTGAATGGGCGGTAATTTCATTCCCTTTAACCTATATTTAATCCCATCAAAAATAACAGCTTTGTGGAAATGTTTACAATAATAGCCCCTGCATTCTGGCTTGTTGAACAAAGTGTAATAAAAGCGAACAGTGTTTGTATCAAAAGCGGACACTATTGATAGGTAAATTACAATTTGTCTATTGAAAATCAATTCGTTACAACTCTGGCATTCTTTTGCATGATAGTTTTCAGACCAAAAAATTATGGATACAATAATTGAAAAGAAGCCATTAGGCAGAAAAGCCATTCAACGCATTGTTATAGCACTTATCATAATTATTGCTATAGTTAGTGCTTCGTTGTACACAATGCATAGTGCACAAACAAAAGTGAGTGCTGATAGAGTAACAATTAGCGAAGTGGTACAAGGCACCTTTCAGGAATATATTCCACTTACAGGTATTGTAATGCCGGTAACTACTATTTATTTGGATGCCTTAGAAGGCGGAAGGGTTGAACAAAAATTTGTAGAAGACGGTGCAATGGTAAAAAAGGGGCAACCATTATTACGTTTGTCGAATACTGATTTGGCTTTGAGTTTGGTAAATCAGGAAACCTCTGTGTACAATTTATTAACTCAGATGCAAATTTCGCGGAATGCTGCTGTACAAAATACGGTGAATAAATTGAACCAATTGGCAGATGTAGAAAGTCAGTTAAAAGAAGCAAAACGTATTTACGATTTAGATAAACATTTATATCAGGAAAAAGCCATTGGCCTACAAGAATTTAAACAAGCGGAAAACAACTATTTATACTATAACGAAAAAATGAAACTGAGTAAGCAAATATTAGAACAAGACTCAGTTTTTAATCAACAGCAATTGCAACAATCCAGGCAATCGTATGAGGGATCGCAAAATGCGTTGAATGTAATGCGCAAAAAAGTAGGCGATTTAATTGTACGCGCACCCATTGACGGACAATTAACTGCTTTGAATGTTGAAATTGGACAAAATAAACGACAAGGGGAGCGATTAGGACAAGTAGATGCGGTGAATGGTTTTAAAGTAAGTGCCGATGTTGATGAACATTATATTTCCAGGGTGTACAATGGATTAAAGGCAATTTGTACTGTTGCGGGTAAAAATTATACATTAAACATTACTAAAGTATTTGCACAGGTGGTAAGCGGAAAGTTTCAGGTTGATATGCAATTTAAAGATTCCATTCCTGATGGTATTAAACGAGGGCAGACCTTGCAGATACAATTAATTTTAGGTGATGCCATTCCCTCGGTATTGCTTCCTAAAGGTTCTTTTTCACAACAAACCGGTGGTAACTGGGTATATGTGCTCAATAAAAATGGCAATCAGGCTTATAAAAAAGAAGTACAACTTGGCATGCAAAATCCGGATTACTATCAGGTAATAAAAGGGTTACAGCCCGGCGAAAAAGTGATTACATCCAGCTATGAAAGTTTCAATAATGCATCAACAATAGATATCATTAATTAAATTATTTAACATGAAATTCTTTATATTATTTTATTTTTTATCCTTGTTCGAGGGCGCATCAAAGTTGCACTTAAACAAAACTAACTGTACAATATCAGTAATGAAAGAAGCTAAAAATGAGTTAGAAGTAATAACTGATGATTTATTAATAACGCCTGCTGATGCACTTTTCTATAAAATACAATAATTACTAACACCCAAATAAAAATGTATGATACAAATAAAACAGTTAAAAAAAGTTTACCGAACAGATGAAGTAGAAACGGTTGCTTTAAATGCTATTAATCTTATGGTTGACAAGGGCGAATTTGTTGCCATTATGGGTCCATCAGGCTGCGGTAAAACAACCTTAATGAATATTCTAGGATTATTAGATGAGCCGGATAGTGGTAGTTTTATTTTTAATGGCACAGAAATAGCCCATTTTAGCGAAAGCCAACGTGTTCAACTCAGGAAACAAAATATAGGCTTCGTTTTTCAAAACTTTAATTTAATAGATGAATTAACTGTTTATGAAAATGTTGAATTGCCATTAATCTATACCGGACATAAATCTACCGAAAGAAAAAAAATGGTAACGGAGGTATTGGAAAGAATGCAATTAATGCATAGACGATCACATTATCCTCAACAATTATCAGGTGGTCAACAGCAACGAGTTGCCGTTGCAAGAGCAGTAGTTAATAAACCTGCCTTAATATTAGCCGATGAGCCTACCGGAAACCTTGATTCTAAAAATGGAAATGAGGTGATGCAATTATTGACTGAATTAAATGAGCAAGGCACTACTATTGTAATGGTAACACATAGCGAACATGATGCTAAATACAGTCACCGAATCATTAGGATGCTTGATGGGCAAACGATAATGGAAAATATTTTAGTATAATCCAATTTAAAAATTATGATTATCAATTATTTAAAAATTGCCTTTCGGAATTTATTGCGTCAAAAGGCATTTTCTTTCACTAATATTTTAGGCCTTTCTATTGGTTTGGCTTGTGCTTTGTTTATTGTAATGTGGATATTAGATGAGTTTTCTTATGACCGCTTTTTTAAGAACTATGATACCATTTACAGTATAAAAGTTACTCGCACTTTCGATAACACTAAAAATACCGATGGCGCAATAGCTTACCCTTTAACCAATGCTATTGCTGAAAAAATGCCACAAGTGAAATATGCGGTCGAATCTACCTACCCCTCAAGTCATGTATTAGCATTTAATGAAAATAAAATAAAGAAAACGGGTTACCAGGTTACTGCTAACTTTTTTAAACTTTTTACTTTTCCTTTTTTGCAGGGCAATGCTGCAACTGCAGTAACTGATCCTAATTCTGTGGTATTAACAGCCGCTACGGCACAAGCTTTATTTGGTAATAATTCTCCCTTAGGAAAATTAGTAACATTTGATAATCAGCAAACATATAAAGTAACAGGTGTAATTGGTGATATACCTCATAATTCAACCCTTCAATTTGATTTTGTTATTCCTTATAGTTTTTCACCGGAGGATTATCAGCATGTTGCGAATGACTGGGTAAACGCATTTAATCTTGGATATATAGAAGTTTTGCCGGGAACAAATATTGCTGCATTGGAAAAGCAAATCAATCAATTGTATAAACAGAATAATCCTAATGATGATGCGAAGACCTCCTATCTTTTACAACCAATGTCTGAATGGCGTTTGTATAGCGATTTTAAAGATGGTAAAAATGTTGGAGGAATGATTGATTATGTGCATTTATTCAGCATTATTGCTGTGGTAATTTTATTAATTGCTTGTATCAACTTCATGAATCTGTCAACAGCGCAAGCAGAGAAAAGAGCCAAAGAAGTTGGTGTTAGAAAGACTTTAGGTTCAGATAGAGCATCATTAGTGTTCCAATTTTTTATGGAATCATTCTTAATGGTGTGTATAGCATTTGTTATTGCTTTGTTGTTGGTTTATTTGTTATTACCTTCTTTTAATTTAATGGTTGATAAACAAATTAAATTACCATTTGCAAATACACAATTCTGGTTATATGCGGTGCTTATGATTGTATTTACTGCTATCGTTGCAGGCATTTATCCGGCAGTATATTTATCCTCGTTTAATGCAGCAACGGTTTTAAAAGGCACTTTTAAAGCTTCTAATAAATTATTGGCACCAAGAAAGTTATTGGTGATTGGCCAATTTGCAGCTTCATTTGTATTAATAGTTGCTACCATTATTGTTTATCAACAAATACAACATGCACGACATCGTGATTTGGGCTATAATCCTAACGACTTAATCATTGTTAGTTCATCGCCTGAGTTAGACAATAATTATGCAGTTTTGAAACAGCAGTTGTTGAATACGGGAGTAGTTGATGCAGTTACCAGAACTACTTCACCTATGACAGAAATTTGGAATTATTCACCTGCCCCTGATTGGCCCGGCAGACCACAAAACAACAATTTTATTGTAAGTGCTATGGCTGTTGGTTCCGATTTTGCAAAAACTACAGGTGCCAGAATGATTGCAGGTAGAGATTTTAAAGAAGGTTCAATAGCCGATTCTACAGGTATTATATACAACAAAGCAGCAATGGACAAAATGAATTTACCCGATCCAATTGGAAAACAGGTTAAATTTTTTGGAAAAACATTTACCATTATTGGCGTAACGGATAATATAGTTATGGCATCACCTTACAAACAGGTTGATCCAATGATTATGCTTTTTTATGATAATAAAAGACCAGGGTTTGTGGATATCCGTTTAAAAAATGGTGTACAGCCACAGCATGCTATTCCTAAAATTGCAGCTATTTATAAAGCATTAAATCCGGCATATCCTTTTGAGTACAAATTTGCAGATGATGAGTTTGATAAGAAGTTTGTAACAGAAGAATTGATTGGTAAGCTTACAAATATATTTGCTTCAATATCCATCTTCATCTGTTGTATTGGTTTGGCGGGTTTAGTTTCATTTTCAATTCAAAAGCGATTTAAAGAAATAGCCATCCGTAAAATATTAGGTGCATCTGTTTGGCAAATTATTGAATTAATTGCTGCCGATTTTTTGAAGCTGGTTGCTATTGCCATTGTTATTGCTATACCTGTTACCTGGTGGTTAATGAACGGTTGGTTAAATAATTATACTTATCATGTAACTATTCAACCCATGGTGTTTGCATTGGTGGCTATTGTTATGTTGTTAATTACATTAATCATAGTGGGCATAAATGCAAGCAATGCTGCTACAACAAATCCTGCAACTGTTATTAAAAGCGAATAAATGGAATTAACAAAAGTGAATATGAAACATATTCTTGTAATAGTGCTTGTATTTTTTTGTGCTACTCAATTAGCAATGGCACAAAAAACAAATCATCAGATCTTTACATTAGAGGGTTGTATAACAACTGCTATTGCAGCCAATCAACAGTTATTGTTGGCGCAAAATCAGGCTGCTATTGATAATACGAATTACCAACAAGCAAAGAGTAATTTGTTACCTTATGTAGGCGCTAATATTTCACATGGATTAAATGAAGGAAGAAGTATTAACCCTTATACTAATGCTTACTCTGACCAAAAAATTGATTTTGCTCAATACAATGTGTCTGCTTCTTTTTTATTATGGAACGGAAATGCGCTTCATCAAAATATTCAACAAAACAGGTTAAATGCTAAGGCTAGTAATATGGATGCTCAACAGGCACGTGATAATTTAGTTATTCAAGTAATACTTAGTTATTTACAAGTGTTAAGCCTACAAGAGCAAATTAAAGCGGCACAACAGCAGGCACAAGTATCTGAAGCGCAGGTACAACGTTTAACGTTATTGAATAATGATGGTGCTATAGCTCCAGCCACATTGTTTGACATGAAAGGGCAGTATGGCAATGACCAGTTGAATGTTATTAATTTACAAAATCAATTAACGAATGCTAAGCTATCATTGTTTGCATTGATGAATACCAATTTTGTTGAAAATGCTTTTTTTGAACCTATAGTCAATGAAATGCAAAAACAAGATAGTAGTGTTACAGCTAACAGCGCTTATCAATTGGCACTTAACAACATGCCTATGGTAAAAGCATATCAATATCGCTGGGAAAGTAATCTTAAAAAAGTAAAAGTGGCAAAGGCACAATTATTACCATCGTTAAGTTTTAATGTTGGGTTAGGCACCAATTATTCCAGTTTAGCCAACACATTGCAATATGTAAATACTACTGAAGTAGCCACAGGTGGTTATGTAAGTTACAATGGCTCAAAATTGCCTGTTTACATGCAGCAGAATAATTATGTAAACCAAAATATTTCTTATGGGCAACAGTGGAAGAATAATTTCAATGCTTCACTAAGTTTGGTTTTGCAAATTCCCATTTTAAATGGGTTACAAGCTCGAACTAAAGTAAGGCAGGCACAAATACAAGTTAAACAATCTGCTTTTTTATTAAATACTACCAAAACACAATTACAGCAATCAGTTTATAGTACCTATTTAAATATGTTGCAAGCTGAAAAAACTGAAAAAGTTTCAATAGCTCAGTTGTCTGATTTTACGCAATCATTTCACGCAGCAACAGTGAAATTTGAAGCCGGTGTGGGCACCTCTGTAGATTATATTATTGCCAAAACAAATATGGATAAAGCAAGTATCAATGCTATTGTTGCCAGATACAATGTGTTGTTGCTGCAAAAGGTATTAGATTATTATCAAGGAGTATTAAAGTTTTAAGTTTTCGTTAGTGTTGTTTTCTAGGTTTTATTTATTACAAAGTAGTAGTGAAAAGTAGCTGCCATTCTTGGCAGCTTTTTTTTGTTTATTCCATTTCAATGTTAACAAATTATTACCTGTAATACGAATGTATGAGTGTTTACAATTTGATAACATGCTTTTGAGTTCAAATACTTCATTGCACAAATAGATTTGCGCGTCATTTTATTGCATGCATTACAAACTGCTTTATTTTCTTTTTATACTCGGATTTGCATATATGCAAAATCCGTCCTATGGTGCGGGAGTTATGAAAGGGGAACACATTGCTTTTAAAGCAAAACAGCAATTGTGCTATGAAATGAATATTGGTGCTAGTTGGAAAAATGAAAGCAAAACTAATTCCAATGCATTCCTGTACTCCATTAATGATGCTTCTATTTTAGAGGATGATGAATGCTTTGATACATTCACTGTTTTTGAAAAACCGGCTTATCAATTCCCTGCATTAGTTGTACCAACTTCATTCAATTGCCTAAATACTTTTAATTTTTTCAATGCGCATTTTGCATTAAAAGCATTGTATCATAACACCATACTGGTTCGTATAAGTACTTTCCGCATATAGAATTTATTATTCTTTATTCTGTTTTATCCAGCCATTTTTTTACAATTTTTCATTTACAAATATTATTTTATGCGTAGTAAATTTTTACTGCTTTCGTTTTACTTAATAGCTTTATTTACCTTCATTAATTCAGTACCACTTCTGGCTCAAAATAATTTGGCTATTCAAGGAAAAGTGTTGGATGCACAAGACTAAAAACCTATTGATGGTGCAAGTATTACCATTAGTACTAGCGGAAAAGGAACTGCAACAAATGCTCAAGGTGTTTTTAAATTAGAGGCAAGTCCAAATGCTGTTTTAGTTGTATCTTATATGGGCTATTCTAGTGAAAAAATTTCACTTCATGGTCGCAAAGATGTTACAATTTTATTGCAGAAAGAAGTAAAGTCGTTAAATGAGGTGGTGGTAACTGCTTTAGGTATCAGCAAACAATCTAAAGCATTAGGGTATGCGGTTCAATCGGTGAATACCCGCCAAATTACACAGGCAGAAGATCCAAACTTAATTAATAATTTGAGCGGAAAAATTGCAGGTGTTTATATTACAAATGGTGGTGCAGGTGTAGGTTCAACTTCACGAATTGTAATAAGAGGCGAAAATTCATTTACCGGAACCAATCAACCTTTGTTTGTTGTTGACGGTGTACCCATTAACAACGAAACCTATTTTAATAGTGCAATTGAAAATTCAGCCAATCAAGGAACATGGGCTGAAGTAGATTATGGTAATGGTGCAGCAGAAATTAATCCAAACGATATTGCAAAAATTACGGTACTAAAAGGTTCAACTGCGGCTGCGTTATATGGTTCAAGAGCAGCAAACGGTGCAGTAGTGCTGACTACAAAAAAGGGTACAGCTGAAAAAGGAATGCAGGGGGTTAGCTTTAATACTACTACCACATTTGAAACTCCATTAAAGTTACCTCGTTTGCAAAACGAATATGGTGCAGGGATTGATGCTTATCCACTTTCCGGTGCTCCAAGTACTTATACCTACCAAAATGGAGGTGCATCTAATGAAAATAATATTCCTAATTGGGGTTTAAAGTTCGACCCAAATTTAAAAGTAGTTCAGTTTGATAGCCCTATACCTGGCACACCCTATCAAGCAGCCGATTTGATAGCTAGAAGTATTGATCCAACCCTAACACCTCAAGCAACACCATGGATTGGTCATGCCGATCATTTTAAGAACTTTTTGCAAACCGGTATAACCACTCAAAATAATCTATCTTTTGGTGGTGTTAGCGATCATGGAAGTTATCACTTTTCAATAAGTAACTTATATAACAGAGGTATATTACCTAATACGGATTTACGCAGAAATGGTATTGCTTTGCGCACTGAGCATAAATTTAATGATAAGCTTACCTCTAATGTTTTTATTGATTTCATTAATAGTAATAGCAGTAATAGGCCTAATATTGGATATGGTTCAGAAAGTGTTATGTACACATATTTTGGTGTATATGGTATGCCAATTAATATCGACTTGAATTCACTTAAAAAACAATGGCAAACGGGTCGTGATCAACAAAACCAATTCCGTTATTGGAATAATCATGATAACCCATATGTTACCATGTATGATAACGTAAATAGTTTTAATAAAAATCGTTTAATTGGTAATGCCTCTTTAAAATATGCGTTTAATAAAGCATGGACTGCCATGGTTAGAACTGGAACGGATTACTATTCTGATCATAGAGAAGGACATAGAGCTTTTACTACTGTGCGTTTCCCCAGTGGTGGATTTAGAACGGATGATATTAATTATTTTGAAAACAATACAGATTTCTTGGTTAGTTATAATAAGCCTCATAGCAATTTATGGAACTTTGATGCTTCTGTGGGCGGTAACAGATTTATGCAAAACATTTCTTACAATAGAAATATTGCAAATGCATTAATTACCCCTGGTTTGTACAATTTTTCAAATGCACAAAGCCAACTGCCAACACTATATCAACAATTCAATAAAATTGTATACAGTGCCTACGCTTTTGCCGATGCCGATTATAAAGGAATGTTGTTTTTGAATGTAACCGGCAGGAATGATGTTTCTAGTACATTGCCGGTTCAACACAATTCATTCTTCTATCCTTCCGCTTCAGTAAGTGCAATATTGTCTGAAATGCTACATTTACCAAGTGCCATATCTTACTTAAAAGTTCGTGGCTCTGTTGCTAAAGTAGGTAGAGATGCTGATCCTTATTCTATTAATAACACCTATATTACTAATACCCCATTCAATAGTTATCCTTTAACAACTGGTAATAATGTTCTGGCTAATAAAAATTTATTGCCTTCTTCTACTAGTACAACTGAATTTGGGGTTGAAGCACATTTATTTAATAATGCCATTGGTATCGATGCAACTGTTTATAACTCAAACACTAAAAATGAAGTGGTTCAGTTGCCAATACCTGTATCATCAGGCTATACTAACGCTTATGTAAATGGGGCATCTATTAATAATAAGGGTGTTGAAATTATGGTTACAGCAACACCTATTCGTTCAAAAACAATTAATGGCTTGCATTGGGATTTGAACTTGAATTTTAGTCATAATGTATCAGTTGTTACAGCTTTACCTGATGGAATTAATACTTATGTTTATGCGCAAGTTACCCAGTACGACCGTTACTACAGAGCTATACAGTACGATGCAATTGTTGGTCAAAGAATTGGAAATATGTATGGAAATAAATTTATACGCGATCCTCAAGGCAATATTGTATACAAAAATGGTGTACCTCAATTTACTTCATCTCAAAATGGTTTGTTAGGAAACTATAACCCAGATTTTGTGCTAGGTTGGACAAACAACTTTACATATAAAAACTTTAATATGAGTTTTGTAGTAGATTGGCATCAAGGTGGTAAATTTTATTCTTATACAGAGTTAGGCGTATTAGCTGGTGGTATGTCGGTTGAAACATTACCAGGAAGAGAAACAGGAATTATTGGTAAAGGAGTTATGTTAGATGGATCGGGAAAATATGTACCTAATAATGTTAAGGTAGATGCAGCAACTTATTATAATGGCTATTATAATGCCTCTAATAATGAAGCATTTATGTACAATGCAACTTATGTAAAGCTTCGTGAATTTAGGTTGGGATATACATTTAAAAATTTGTTTGGAAACAACTCTAAGGCAAATATGAATGTTTCTTTTATTGCACGTAATGTACTAGAGTTTACACAAAATAAAGACGTTGATCCTGAGACACTTGCTTTACGTGGTCAGCAAATTTTACCAGGTACTGAGTTTTTGAGTATCCCTGCTACCAAAAGCCTGGGAATATCATTGGGGTTAAACTTTTAATTTTTTAAACTTTTATTTATGAAAAAAACATTGCATAAAATTGTCTTTTCAATAATCAGTATTATATTTTTCAGTTCTTGTTCTAAAGAGTTGCAAACCATTAATATTAATCCCAACAATTTAGAAAAACCTGATGCTACAACTTTATTATCAAATACTATTGTATCATTATTTTACAATAATGCGAATATTGTATGGACATTGGGAAATGGATATAATCAATACATGACTTATAGCCAATCCTATTATGACCAACCTACCAGGTATCAGCCTATTACAAATGAACCCTACTGGATTCCTTTGTATGAAACAGCACGCGATGCAAATACGCTTTATAACTTAGCAGTTACTCAAAATAATACGCTTTTACAGGCATCAGCATTAACACTTCGCTCTTATGCTTTTGCACAATTAACGGAATTATGGGGTGATATTCCTTTCAAGCAAGCTTTGCAAGGTGCAAATGGTGTTTACACACCTGTTTATGATAATCAGCAAACTGTATATTTAGATGCGGCTCAAGGTATAATTCCATCGCTAAGGAGAGCCGATAGTTTACTAAAAGCAAATCCTTCAGGGTTAATTAGTGGTGATGTTTTGTATAATTCGAATGTAATGTCTTGGCGTCGGTTTATTAATGCATTGCGGTTACGTTATTTGTTGAGAATATCTTCAAAGGTAAATGTGTCTGCCGAAATGCAGGCTATTGTAAATGATGGTGCCATAATGCAAAATGCCTCACAAAGCGCAACATTAACCCTGCCTACAGTTACCCCTTATAATTTTGTGAGCCTTACCGAGCGTACGGGTGATTTTCAGGTAAAGTATATGAATCAATTATTGTATAATACTTTTGTAAATACAGCTGATACAGCAAGAATAACATCTTATTTTAGTGTAAACGCTAATACTCCTGCAGGAGCTGCTTTTAGTTTTAGTAACTATGGTGGCTTACCTATAGTGGTTGATGCAACAAATACTCAAACCGCTCAGGCATCTAACTTTAATAAAAGTTTTACTAGTGGCTCAAATCCTAACTTAATCAAAGCGCGTATTATTAGTTTTGCAGAACAACAATTTATTTTATCAGAAGCAGCTCTAAAAGGTTTTATTGCAGGAAGTGCTCAAACTTATTACAATAGCGGAGTACTAGGCGCTTATGCAGAAATTGGGTTAGATGCTAATACGGCTAATAATTATTTATTACATGCAAATGTTGCTTTCGATAACTCTAGTTTAAATAATTCTTTACAGCAAATTATTACACAGAAATGGATGGCAAACATAAATAATGGGTTTGAAGGATGGATAGAATACAGAAGAACAGGTTTCCCTGCATTGAATGCAGGCGGTTCAGTTAATTTAAATAATGGTGTAATTCCATCAAGGTTTCTTTATCCCACTTCTGAAAAAAATATTAATGCTAAAAATTATAATGCCGAAATCCAATTAATGGGGGGCACTGAGATTACTACTTATAAAGCTTGGTGGGAAAAATAAAATGTAGCATAAAATAGACTTTATTTAACCTGTTGCAAAGGCAACAGGTTTTTTTATGTTTAGTTGGTTGGTTTCAAATTCAATTTTCCTTCAGAATTCAATCCGTATTTTGTATTTTGAAAAAGCTGATATAACCCGGTAAAAGTATGAAACTGCTAATTATTGAAGATGAAGTGAATTTGAATACAACCATTGCTAGTTTTCTAACGGCGGCAGGTTATTTATGTGAAACTGTTTCAAATTTTAAAGATGCTATTGAAAAGATAGATTTATACGAATATGATTGTATTATATTGGACATTATGTTGCCCGATGGGTCGGGATTGGAACTTTTGCAGTATTTGAAATTGAATAAAAAAAATGATGGTGTTATTATAATTTCTGCAAAAGATTCTTTAGATGATAAACTAACAGGTTTACAATTAGGCGCTGATGATTACTTAACAAAACCTTTTCATTTACCCGAATTAGCAATGCGGGTAGCTGCCATTATTCGTAGAAAAAAAATGGATGGACACAATATTATAAATATAAATGAATGGTTGTATATAGATACCATAGCGCAACGCGTTATTATTCACAATGCAGCAATAGAGCTAACGCAAAAAGAATATCAGTTACTACTTTTTTTTGTTGTTAATAAAAATAGGATACTTTCTAAAAGCGCCATTGCCCAGCATTTATGGGGTGACGATATGGATTTGGCCGATCATTATGATTTTATTTATACGCACATTAAAAATCTTAGAAAGAAAATTTTATTAGCCGGTGGAGAAGATTGTATTCGTTCAATATATGGTGCCGGCTATAAATTCCAAGTAAACCAGTAGCTTTTTTAGAATGAAATCATTGTCATGAAATCTTTTGCAACATATCAACGCTTAAACACGTATATAGCTATTTTAATTTTTTTATTGGGCAGTATTGCATTTTACGGAATGTTGCAGTATGTTTTGTTGCGCCAATTAGATGATAGCCTAAAAGCAGAAAAACAGGAAATTTCTGATTATGTTCAGAAATACCATCAGCTACCTGTTATTCAAAATACAAAACATCAATGGGTAACAATTGATAGCAATGCACACACATTCGATAATAAAAAGTTTAGAACTATAAAATTATACAATAACATTGAGCAAGAAATGCAAGAAGTTCGCCAATTAAACTTTGCATTATCACTGAACAATAGGGAATATTTTGTTCAAGTAAATAAATCGCAGGCAGAAACAGAAGATTTGTTGCAATTGATTGCCGTATTGGCTTTTAGCATGATTGCTTTGTTGTTGGTGTTAAACTATTTTGTGAATAGAAAGTTGGTGAACAAATTATTTAAGCCTTTTCAAAAAACTATATCTGCCATTCAAGCATATAAAATAGGGCAAAAAAAACCCCTGCATTTGCCTGCAAGTCCGCTTGCTGAAATTCATTTACTCAATACCAGCTTAAATCAGATGTCGGAAAGAATATATGTTGAGTATCGGTCTTTAAAATCGTTTACTGAAAATGCAGCACATGAAATGCAAACCCCGCTTGCTGTTATACGTTCATTAATCGAAAGTATTATACAACAAAACAATTTAAATGAACAAGGTTTAAATCAATTAGCTACTATTGATGATAATATTCAAAAATTAATTAAACTACATCAATCACTTTTGCTATTAGCTAAAATTGAAAATAATCAGTTTTTGCTCAATGAAACGGTGGCTATCAATGAAATAATTATGGCTAAATGTGAAGAAAAAAGAACATTCATTGAAACAAAAAACTTACAGCTGAAGTGGGAATTAAATGAAGTACACGTGCTTTTTCACAGGCAATTAACCGATATGTTGATTAATAACTTGATTAACAATGCCATTCGTTATACACCCATAAATGGCCAAATAACCATTCAGCTCAATAAAAATGAACTAATAATATGCAATACCGCATCTGCGGGTAGTTTGGATGCCGAACAAGTTTTTAAACGCTTTTATAAACCGCAACAACAGAATGAAGGAACAGGCTTGGGTCTTGCAATTGTTCATGAAATATGTAGGTTGGCTAATTGGCCTATTCAATATTGTTTTCAAGAAAATAAACATTGCTTTATTATACAACTGAAAAAATAGAATGAGCATGTATTTAAAAAAGTATTTTGTTTTTATAGTTTGCTTATTGTTATGGGGTACCGTACACACACAACAAAAAAATCTTTCTTTTTTTGTAAACGCAGCCATTAATAATAGCCCTCTTTTAAATGACTACCACAATCAACAATTAAGTAATATAATTGATAGTTTACGTTTACATGCATTATACAAGCCACAAATTAATGCGGTAAGTATTAATACTTATGCGCCCTCTTATCAGGGATGGGGATATGATGGTGCCATAACCAATGGTGCAAATTTCGGACAGCAAATTACATTTAATCAGTTGTTGATTGGAAAAGCAAACATGAATAATCAACAACAAGCTATACAGTTATTAAATCAAAGCCTGCAAGTTGCCGGTAAAATTACTGAACAAGATATAACTAAAGCTATTACTGCACAATATATTACTGCATATGGTACTCAACAACAAATTCAATTTAACCAGGAGTTGGTTACTCTTTTAAAAAAAGAACAAATAATTCTTACCAAACTCACAGAATCAGGAATTTATAAGCAAACCGATTATTTGAGCTTTTTAGTAACCATTCAACAACAAGATTTACTAGTGCATCAATTGCAATTGCAATTTAAAAATGATTATGGTATATTAAATTATTTATGTGGGTTAACTGATACCTCTAATGTAACTCTTGAAAATCCAAATATTCAGTTGGTTATTACCCCGGAAATTGAGCAAACAGTTTTTTATAAAAACTTTTTATTAGATAGTTTAAAATTAAAAAATAGTGATGCTCAAATTGATTTCAGTTATCGCCCAAAAGTTAGTTTGTATGCTGATGCCGGTTATTTATCCTCCTTTTCCTATCAAGCTTATAAAAACTTTGGTAATAGTTTTGGTTTGTCGGTAATATGGCCTATTTATGATGGAAAACAGAGAAAAATGAAACACGATAAAATTGCAATAGCTGAACAAACCCGACAACAATATCGTAACTATTTTAAGTCTCAGTTTCAACAGCAAATTGCTTTATTAACGCAACAACTGCATTCAGTTGAAAAACTTATACAGGAGTATAATGCACAAATAAAATATAGTCAAACACTTATTGAGGCCAATAGAAAACTATTGCAAACCGGCGATGTTATTATGCCAACCTATATTTTGGCAATCAGTAACTACTTAAATGCAAAAAATCTGATTACTCAAAATACCATTTCTAAATTGCAAATTATTAATCAAATTAATTATTGGAATAGAAACTAATTCAATATGAAGAATAAATTTTTTATTTTATTACATTTATTAACAGTGCTTATATTGTACTCTTGTAATGGAAAAGATGCAAATACAAATATAACTGATGCTTCTAACTTTGTTGCAACTGGTACACCTGTTACTATTACTCACCCTGCCAAGGGGTTAATGCAGGAAACAGTTACTTTAAATGCTGTTTCTGCTTTTTTATTAAAAAGTTTTGTGAAAGCCAATGCTAATGGATATTTATACAAAGTGAATATTCATTTAGGGCAGTATGTACAACGTGGAGAACCTTTATTTGTTATTACTACTAAGGAGGCAAAAGCCATTGGGAATACCATAAATCAATTAGATACAACTTTAAAATTTACCGGGAACATTATTATTCATGCACCTTCCAGTGGTTATATAACACAATTAAATTATCATGCCGGCGATTATGTGTTGGATGGTGAACCCTTAGCTGCCATAACGGATAATCGTAGTTTTGTTTTTTTACTAGATCTTCCCTACGAATTAAAACCCTATTTATCTCAAAACAAAAATGTTATTTTGTTTTTACCCGATGGTACTCAATTAACTGGTGCAGTAGGTACACCTTTACCAACAGTTGATCCAACATCGCAAACACAGAGCTACATTATTCATGTGAATGCCAATAAGCAAATACCGGAAAACCTTATCGCTAAATTACATTGGGTTAAACAAAAAAAAATGAATTCAATATCATTGCCTAAAGCGGCTGTTTTAAGTGATGAAGTACAAAGTAATTTCTGGGTAATGAAAATGATTGATAGTGTTACCGCTATCAAGGTTCCTGTTCAACCTGGTATTGAAAACAATGAAGCAGTAGAAATTATTTCACCCGCTTTTAAAACTACCGATACAATTTTATTAACAGGTAACTACGGTTTACCCGATACTGCCAAAGTTTTAATTGTTAATATGCCTGGTAAACAATAAACAAATAATCGAAAAATATTTAGAAAGTATTAAATAGTTATGATGATTTTTTGTTTACATACAAAACGCTGAATAGTATAATGAAAAGTTTCTTTGTTAAATATAAAAGTCCACTTGCTGTTTTAATGGCCATCATTATAATGGGCGGGCTGTTTGCCTACAGCAAATTGCAATCATCATTATTTCCTGAAATAACATTTCCAAAAATTAAAATTATTGCAGATGCCGGCCAACAACCGGTCAATAAAATGATGATTACTGTTACCCGTCAACTTGAAAATGCTGTTAAGAGAGTACCTGATTTACACATGATTAGAAGTACAACCAGTAGGGGTAGTTGTGAAATATCAGCATTTTTGAATTGGAATGCCAATATTGACATTAGTAAGCAGAGAATTGAATCGCGTATTGCTGAAGTAATGAATACCCTACCTCCGGGTATTCAAATTACTGTTGAAAGAATGAATCCTTCTATTCTTCCGGTAATTGGTTATTCATTAGAGAGCACTAAGCGTTCACCAATTGATATGAAATTATTAGCCTTGTACACCATTAAGCCATTTTTATCGCAAGTGGATGGTGTTTCTGAAGTGCGTGTTATAGGTGGTAAAACAAAGGAATATTGGCTGATTGTGAATACCGATAAAATGTCTACACTTGGTTTAACGCCCGATTCTGTGAATTATGCTTTAAGTCAAACCAACTTCATTAAATCAAACGGCTATTTAGCCGATTATCATTTATTGTATTTATCCCTAACCGATGCTTCTGTAATATCAAAAGATCAATTAAAACATATTGTAATTAGTAACAATGGTAAACGCATCGTGCAATTACAAGATATTGCTGATGTTGAAATTAAAGAAGCAAAGGAGTATATAAAAATCAATGCCAATGGTCGTGAAGGTATTTTACTCGCTGTTATTAAACAGCCCAACGCCAATTTAATACAGGTAAGTAATGATATGGATGCTAAGCTGAAAGCATTAAGAAAAATTCTTCCTGCTGATGTTACTATACAGCCATATTATGAGCAAGCCAATTTTGTAAAAGATGCAATTAAAAGTGTAAGTGATAGTTTATGGATTGGTTTGTTGCTAGCTATTATTGTGGCCATTGTTTTTCTTCGCTCACTTAAAGCCAGTACCGTTATTTTATTTACGATACCCGTAACAATTCTGTTAACTATTATATGTTTGTATGCTATTGGGCAAACATTGAATATTATGACATTAGGCGCATTAGCCGCTGCTATTGGTTTAATTATTGATGATGCCATTGTTGTAGTTGAACAAATTCATCGAACCCATGAAGAACATCCTAATAAACCCACAAATTCGTTGTTGCAAAAGGCCATTCATTATTTATTCCCGGCAATGTTAGGTTCTTCGTTAAGCACCATTGTTATATTTCTACCTTTTGTGTTAATGAGTGGTGTTGCAGGGGCTTATTTTAAAGTAATGACCAATACCATGATTATTACGTTGGTCTGTTCATTTTTTGTAACCTGGTTGTTATTGCCTGTTTTGTATTTGTTGTTTACACGGAATACTACAGTGAATGTTGTAGGTAAAAAATTAAAGCATGGTCATGAAGTAAAGCAGCAAAAATGGGTGGGGTTCTTCATTCGTAAACCCTACATCAGTATTTTATTTATTTTAATTTTAGGCGCTTCCATATATATCGTATTCCCAAAACTCGAAACCGGTTTTTTACCTGAAATGGATGAGGGGAGCATTGTTTTAGATTACAGCTCACCCCCGGGTACATCATTAGAAGAAACCGATCGAATGCTACGACAGGTTGAAAAAATGATTGTTCAGGTACCTGAAGTGGAGGCTTACAGCCGAAGAACCGGTACACAAATGGGTTTTTTTATTACCGAGCCTAACAGGGGTGATTATTTAATTCAATTAAAGAAAAATAGGTATAGAACTACCGATGAGGTAATTAATGACTTACGTTTAAAAATTGAAGCAACGCAGCCGGCTTTGCGTATAGATTTTGGGCAGGTAATTACTGATATGCTGGGTGATTTAATGACTTCTGTACAACCCATTGAAGTGAAAATTTTTGGCAATGATCAATCAAAATTGCAAGAATTATCGCGTAATGTTGCGGCGGTATTAAATACGGTTAAAGGCACTGCCGATGTTTTTGATGGTATTGTAATTGCCGGCCCCTCAGTAATTGTTACACCTAACTATACGGCATTAGCGCAATATGGTATTACGCCTGCAAGTTTTCAGTTTCAGTTGCAAAGTGCTTTAGAAGGAAATATAGTGGGCAGTGTGTATGATAAGGAACAACTAAGCAATATCCGATTTATATACCCAAATAGTGATAAGCTTTCAATAGCACAGGTAAAGCAAACATTGGTTTTTATTCCAAATGGCAAACGAATTCCCATAACACAGTTGGCCACGGTTTCTTTAAGTAGTGGTGATGCAGAAATACAAAGGGAAAACTTGCAAAATATGGGCGTTGTTACTGCACGGTTAGATAACCGTGATTTGGGTAGTACCATGCAAGAAATTCAGCAAAAGGTAGCTGCACAAGTTGCTTTGCCACAAGGATATTTTATTAGTTATGGTGGTGCCTATGCCGAACAGCAGCAATCGTTTAAAGAACTATTGGTTATACTAATTACAGCTAGTTTATTGGTTTTTGGGGTTATATTATTTTTATTCAGAGATGTAAGAATTGCACTTATCATCATTCTGGTGGCAGTGCTTGGAATTAGTGGCAGTTATTTGGCTTTGTATTTTACCCATACCCCTTTGAACGTCGGTAGTTATACCGGGTTGATTATGATTGTGGGTATTATTGGTGAGAATGCTATTTTCACTTATCTGCAATTTCGCGATTCATTAAAAGGAAATAGCAGTACTAATAGAGTAGATGAAGCTATTATCTATTCTATATCTACACGGTTACGTCCCAAATTAATGACTGCATTGGGCGCTATTATTGCATTAACACCATTAGCTATGGGAATTGGTACCGGGGCACAAATGCACCAACCCTTAGCCATTGCTGTAATAGGTGGGTTTATTGTGGCCTTACCTTTATTGTTAATTGTATTGCCTAGTTTGCTGCACCTTTTATATAAAAACAGTAAAATTACTGATAGTCTGAGTGCAGCAGATAAAACTGCAGAGGGTTAAGTAAAAATACACATTGCAATAAATAAATAAGCCTGCAGTTTATTGCAGGCTTATTTGAGTTTTATTGTATTAAAAAGATGGGTTAATCTACTTCAGCACCCATTCTTTTACTTACTTTTTTTCTTTCTTCTTCATCTAAAACAACCTTACGCATTCTAATGTTTTTGGGTGTTACTTCAATACATTCATCTTGTTGAATATATTCCATACATTCTTCTAAGGTCATTTCAATTTTAGGTGTAATGCGAACACTATCATCACTTCCACTGGCACGGTGGTTAGTTAATTTTTTAGCTTCTACGGCATTCACATTCAAATCGCCGGGTTTAATATGTTCAGCAATAATTTGTCCTGCATATACATCTTCACCCGGATCAATAAAAAAGCGTCCTCTATCTTGTAATTTATCAATTGAATAAGCAGTAGTTGTTCCGCCAAATTTTGCAATTAACACACCATTGTTACGGCCGGGTATTGCTCCTTTCCAGGGTTTGTATTCACTAAAGCGATGGGCCATTACAGCCTCACCTGCTGTGCCTGTTAACATTTGAGAACGTAAACCAATTAATCCTCTTGATGGTATTTCAAATTCAAGGTGCTGCATTTCACCTTTGCTCTCCATCACCAACATTTCACCTTTACGTTGAGTAACAAGGTCAATTACTTTTCCGCTAAACTCTGATGGAACATCTACCACTAAAATTTCATAAGGCTCATGTTTTTTGCCATCAATAGTTTTTACCAATACTTGTGGATTACCCACTGTTAATTCATAACCTTCGCGACGCATGGTTTCAATAAGTACACCTAAATGTAGAATACCACGTCCGTAAACCAAAAAGCTATCAGCACTATCGGTATCTTCCACTTTTAATGCCAGGTTTTTCTCGGTTTCTTTCATTAAGCGATCACGTAAATGGCGTGAGGTTACAAATTTTCCATCTTTACCAAAAAAAGGAGAGTTGTTAATGCTGAATAACATGCTCATAGTAGGCTCATCCACACTAATAATAGGCAGTGCTTCAGGGTTTTCAGCGTCGGCAATAGTATCACCAATATTAAAATCTTCTAAGCCAACTACAGCGCACAAATCGCCACAAACCACTTCACTTACTTTACGCTTACCCATTCCTTCAAAAACATAGAGTTCTTTTACTTTATTTTTTTTGATGGAACCATCCGCTTGTACTAAAGCAATTTGTTGGTTCTCTTTAATACTGCCACGGGTTACTTTTCCAATAGCTATACGGCCAAGGAATGAAGAGTAATCTAATGAAGTAATTTGAAGCTGTAAAGGGCCTTCTTGTACGGTAGGTGGAGGTACAAATTTTAAAATACCATCCATTAGCGGGGTAATGTCTTCACTAGGTGTTAGGCTATCATTGAACCAGCCATTTTTTCCACTACCATAAAAAGTGGGGAAGTTTAGTTGTTCTTCTGTGGCATCTAAATTAAAAAATAGCTCAAAAACTGCATCATGCACCTCGTCGGGGCGGCAGTTAGGTTTGTCTACTTTATTAATCACTACAATGGGATGTAAGTTTAATTGTAATGCTTTTTGCAAAACAAAGCGTGTTTGTGGCATGGGCCCTTCAAAGGCATCTACTAACAAAATAACGCCGTCGGCCATTTTTAATACCCTTTCTACTTCACCACCAAAATCACTGTGTCCGGGGGTATCAATTACGTTAATTTTCACATCTTTATAGGTAACAGCAGCATTTTTACTAAAAATGGTAATACCTCTTTCACGTTCTAAATCATTGCTGTCCATAATCAGATCACCGGTTTCCTGATTATCTCTAAATACCTTGGTAGCATGTAAAATACGGTCTACTAAGGTCGTTTTTCCGTGGTCAACGTGGGCAATGATGGCAATATTCCTAATATCCATAAAAAAATTTAAGGCTGCAAAGGTAAGGTTTTACTGTGGCTTTATTGCTATGAATGTTTTTGTTAACCTGTTGTTAATGCGGAAAGCCTTAACTTTATAAAAATTTGTTATTAATGCGTTGGTTTGTTGTATTAATCTTTTGTACAGTAAGTTTTGCTTTTATTACTCAAAAAAACAATGGAAATGGGAGTAAATTAACTTCTCCTCCCGGTACTGTTTTAATAAAACCCGGGTTGTATATGGATGCTTATGAAATAAGTGTGGCCAATTGGAAGGATTTTGCTGAAGGCTGGTTATTGGCGCATGAAAATGATACAGCTACTTATCAATCAATGCTGCCTGATTCTTTGGTTTGGGTGTCTTATAAACAGCATAGTGAAGAATTTATTGAAACGTATTATAGGGGCAATAGTTACAATAACTATCCTATAGTTGGCATTAGTTATGAACAGGCTCAGGCTTTTTGTAATTGGCGCACGGAAAGGGTAAATGAATTGCTGGCACATATGCCCAATGCTCCTTTTAGAAGTGTTACTTATCGATTGCCAACCGAGGCGGAATGGGAAATGGCAGCCAGTGGCAAATTGGATTCTATTAAATTTCCTTATGGATATCCGGGAATATATACCGCTCATAAAGGTGATTCCGTGAAAAATTTTAATTGTCGGTATCCTGATGATGATTCTTTACATGTTGGGCAACGCGATATTATGTCTGTTAATTCTTTCATTCCCAATCAATATGGTGTTTTTAACATGATTGGTAATGTGGGTGAAATGATTGCAGAAAAGGGTGTTGCCAAAGGTGGGCATTATGATTTACCCATAGCTTATTGTACCATTAAAGAACGTATGTCATACAAAAGCCCCAACCGATGGCTGGGGTTTCGTTGTGTTTGTGAAGTAGAAACGGCAGCACCTTTTAAAGGGAAAAATGCTAAGCCTAAAAAAGGTAAATCAGTAAAAGGGTTTGAACAAGCAAACCAAGAAAAACAGTAAGGGTTTAAACTCTTATGTAAATTTTGTTTTTATCTAAATAATAACCCACTACCCAACATAGTAGCATGTAGGATATGGCGAATAAGAAGGAGCCTAAATAGGTGCCTGCATGAATGTAAATATTTAAGTATAACCATTGAATAAGCCCATGATAGCCTTCCAATGGAATCATGTAAAACACCGTTACCAAAAGCTCAGATAATAGATAAATGAATAATGGATTTTTCCCGAAAACCTGGAAGAAGTAACTAATTTTTCCTTCACCCCAATTTTTAAAAGTTACAAAATACATTACGGTTGCTATAATCATACAATCTAACCCAACCGTGTGTAACACAAATGCACTGGTCCACAATTTTTTATTAATAGGGAAAGATAAATTCCAGAAATAGGATAATACGAACAAACCAAAACCGGCTAGCAATAAGTTGGTGAGGGTTTCATAGCTGTTACCTTTTTTTTGTATGTAAGCCCCGGCCACATATCCGGCTACTACATTAGCAATGGCGGGCAATGTGCTTAACCATCCTTCGGGGTCAAAGGCTACCCCTTCGCCATGATACATATGGTTGGGGCCCATTAACCAAACATCTAAATAATAGCCTGCATTGGTTGTCATACCATAGGGGTCAGCCGGGTCACCTAAATAATACATAATTCCCCAATAAATAAATAGCAATGCAATGGCAATATATAATGTGGTTTTAGGTTTTAAAAACCAAATTAATAAAGAAGCAATACCATAGCAAAGGGCTATCCGTTGTAATACCCCCATTATGCGTGTATTAGCAAAAGGTGCTGAAATAATGTTATGTTGGGCATCTAATCTAAAAAAGGGAAACCAATACATTAGGTAACCTAATAAAAATATAAGTACTGTGCGCTTTACAATTTTACCTACTACCCAGCTGTTGGCTTTACCGGTCCATTTAGGCATTACAAAACTCATGGCATTGCCTACTGCAAACAGAAATGATGGGAATACCAAGTCGGTAGGTGTAAAGCCATTCCAATGGGCATGTTCAAGCGGCGCATAACTTTGTGGGCCACCGGGAGTATTTACAATAATCATGAAACAAATAGTCATGCCTCTGAATATATCTAAGGCAGTGAAACGTTGTGTGGGGGCATTCATAGCAAGCGTTGGTTGTGTTGGTTAGGGATTTTTAAAATTACGTAATAAAAGCAGAAAATGAAATTATACACTATTAAATTAGTGGCTTTTTGTTACGCAAACGCTTGTTTGAGCATAAAAAAACCGGTTTTTGACAAACATCAAAAACCGGTTGAGTAGGGTTATAATAAAAACTAATTACCAAATTTTTATACGTTCATTTTCA